>JBHAFO010000188.1:0-8249 GCA_041856145.1 Alloprevotella sp. | reverse complement strand
GGCTCTGTAGCTCAACTGAATAGAGCATCTGACTACGGATCAGAAGGTTACAGGTTTGAATCCTGTCAGAGTCACTTATTTTGTTTTGCACTCGTCTAAAAACGAGGCTCTGTAGCTCAACTGAATAGAGCATCTGACTACGGATCAGAAGGTTACAGGTTTGAATCCTGTCAGAGTCACAAGAAAGGGCAACCTCATCGCTTGAGGTTGCCCTTTCTTGTGTTTAATAACTTTCGTCTGTGCTGGGAAAATTCTTTTCCTTTACATCAGAAACATACTGCTTCACGGCTTCTGTGATGACTGTATGCAGGTCGGCATAACGGCGGACGAATTTGGGGCGAAATCCTTTGTTTTTACCCAGCATGTCATCTATCACAAGCACTTGTCCATCGCAACCATTACCAGCCCCAATGCCGATTGTTGGGATGCGAACGCTTTGTGAAGCCTGAATTGCCAAGGATGCGGGAATCTTCTCTAATACAATGGCAAAACAGCCCGCCTCCTCCAAAGCCTTAATGTCAGACATCAGCTTTTTGGCTTCCGCTTCGTTGTTCGCCCGCAAGCCATAGCCACCAAAGGCGTGTACGCTTTGTGGAGTCAATCCCAGGTGTCCACACACAGGAATCCCTGCATTTACAATCTGTCTAACGGCGTCTGCAATTTCGACACCGCCTTCCAGTTTCAAGCCGTCAGCTCCCGTTTCTTTCATAATACGCACAGCGTTGCGCACAGCGTCCTCTGTCCCAATTTGATAACTGCCAAATGGCATATCACAAACCACAAACGCGCGCTCTACGCCACGACGCACGCATTGTGCATGGTATATTATTTGGTCGAGAGTAATCGGGAGTGTGGTGCTGTGCCCCGCCATCACATTGGCGGCACTATCCCCAACGAGAATCATATCCACGCCTGCTGTGTCCAAGAGCGATGCCGTTGTGAAATCATAGGCTGTAAGCATAGATATTTTCTCGCCTACAGATTTCATCTCCAACAGTGTGTTGGTGGAAATATGTTTGCGACTTTCGGAAAGGTATGCCATAATTATTGATTGAAAAGTTCGTCTATACTATTGTTCAAAAGCTCAAAATTGGGGTAGATGTAGTCGGCATAAGGTGCTACGATTGCCTCTTCGTTAGTCGTAGTGAGGGCAACCACCTTTGCGCCGCTGGCTTTGGCAGACTTCAACCCATTGACACTATCCTCAAAGATGACGCACGAGGCAATGTCTGCCCCCATCTGTTTAGCAGCATTGAGATAACAGTCGGGTGCAGGCTTGCCTACGCTACTATCTTCAGCGGTGAAAATGCGGTCAAAAAGCCCTTTTAATTCAGGGCGTTTTGCATAAACGCCCTTCATCTTGCTATGATTGCTACTCGTCACCACGGCTGTGGGAATGCCTCGCAGGCGAAGTTGGTTGAGAAAGGTTACAACCTCTGGAAAGAAGTCATAATTCATTGTGATTTCAAACTCATCTAATGCCCGCTTCACTGCCACTTGTTGCGTAGGGTCGGTGAAGTAATTGTTGAAAATACTCACCAAAGTGCTCCCTTTTATCTTCTCTGCGAAATCGGGATCAGTGGGAAAATAAATCTTCCCTTGCTCAGCCCAGAAAGAGGAGTATTGCCCTTCGGTGTCAAGTACTACACCATCGAGATCGAAAAGGGCTACTTGTTGCTGTTTCATTTTGAACTATTCGTTTGTGCGAGGAAGTCTGCTACCACAAAGGTGCTACCTCCTATATATATAATGTCTTTTTCTTTTGCTTGCGCTTGGGCGTTGGCAAACGCTTCTGCTACAGAGAAAAATGCCTTGCCTTGCAGTCCTGCCTTGTGGGCTTCTTGTGTCAGCTCTTCCACAGGTTTGGCACGCTCCACGTCTGCTTGTGTGAAATAGTAATACGCCTCTTTGGGCAAGAGCTTTAGCACGGCAGAAATGTCCTTATCATTGACCATTCCAAACACCACGTGTACAGCCCGTTGCTCAGTCAGGAATTGCTGTAGTTGCCGACTTAAATATACCCAGCCACCCACATTGTGTCCAGTGTCACAGATGGTTAGGGGAACTGTCTGCACCACTTGCCAACGCCCCCGCAATCCTGTGAGCGTTTCTACCTCCTTGAAGCCCCGCCTAATTGCCTGTTCACTGATGTTGATAGGGAGATGTGATATTGCAGAGAGAATGGTGTTCGCATTCTTCTCCTGACAATGTCCCGTCAGCGCGGTTTGCAGTTGTGACAAATGGCGTGTATTGTAAATCTGTATCCCATTTTCTAACTGCACTTTCTGCGCCACCCAGGCTTCGTCCTCGGCAAAGAAAATAGGCGCACTTGCTTCTTTCGCTCTTGCTTCAAATATCGGGCGAGTTTCAGGTAATACCTCGCCAATCACGATAGGCGTATGGTGTTTGATAATTCCAGCCTTCTCTTTGGCAATGTCAGCAAGAGAATTGCCCAAGAATTGCGTGTGGTCAAGGCTGATATTCGTGATAACGCTCAATACAGGGCTGATGATGTTCGTACAGTCTAAGCGTCCACCCAATCCCACCTCTATTACAGCCACGTCCACTTCCTGCTCTGCAAAATGGAGGAGGGCAAGGGCTGTCGTTATCTCAAAGAAAGAGGGCGACAAAGGCTCGAAGAAATGCCGTTCTTGCGCCACGAAATCGACGACCCTCTGCTCCGAAATCATTTCGCCATTGACGCGGATGCGCTCTCTGAAGTCGAGCAAATGTGGGGAAGTATAGAGTCCGACCTTCAGTCCTTCAGCTTGTAAAATCGCTGATAGCGTATGGGCTGTAGAGCCTTTGCCATTTGTGCCACCGACATGAATGGTTTTATACCTCCGATGCGGATGTCCAAAATGCTGGTCCAATAGCTCCGTATTATAAAATCCCTCCTTATAGGCTTTCCCTCCTTTCTGTTGAAACAAAGGGGCTACGCTAAAGAGATAATCAATCGTTTCCTTGTAATTCATAGGGTATCGACCGAACTTGCAACTAAAATGTGAAGCAAGACCAGACTCCTGCGACTACTATCAATAGAGTTCTGGTCTTGCTCAAACTTTTTTGTGCCAATACGATTTGGCACTATTTGAAATAGGGACGGAATGCGTTGAAAATGCTATCCTTGATGCGCTGTGACCACTTCAAGTTGTCGCTGTCTTTCATTGCTTCAAAGGATTTGCGCTCCTCTGCTGAAAGCGTCTCGGGGATATAAACCGAAATGTTCACCAGCAGATCGCCCGTGCCGTTGCTATGGCCGTAAGCGTTAATAATGGGCAAGCCTTTTCCTCGCAGGCGTAAAATTGTGCCAGGTTGCGTACCAGGCTTGATGTCGATGCGTGCCTTGCCTTCAACTGTAGGCACTTCAACACTGTCGCCTAACGTGGCTTGCGAAACGGTCAGTAGGAGATTGTAAATAAGATCGTTCTCGTCGCGGATAAGATCAGGGTGTGCTTCTTCCTCGATGAGCAACTGAATATCCCCAGGCTCTCCGTTATGTCTTGCCGCATTGCCTCTGCCACGGACAGTCAGCACCATTCCTTCAGCAATACCTGCAGGAATGTCGATTTCAACGAAATCTTCGCCCTTGACAATGCCCTCGCCATGACATTTCTTACACTTATGCTTAATCACAGTACCTTCACCATGACAAGTAGGGCAGGGCTCTTGACTTTGCATCATACCGAAGAGGCTTTGACGGGTGCGCATCACATAGCCTGCACCGTTACAAGTGGAGCAAGTCTCGGGGTTGTGTCCGCTTTCAGCACCGCTACCATGACAAGCGTCGCAAGTCACATCCTTGCGTACCTTAAACTTTTTCGTTGTACCCTTTTGGATTTCAGCTAAAGTGAGCTTTGTCTTCAAACGGAGGTCGCCTCCACGATAACGGGGACGTGCACTACCGCCACCACCAAAGCCTGCAAATCCGCGCATATCGCCAAAGATGTCGCCGAAATGGGCAAAGATGTCGTTGAGGTCCATACCTTGACCGCCGAAGCCACCGAAACCGCCAGCACCACCATTCACGCCCGCTGCACCAAACTGGTCGTAGCGGGCACGCTTGTCGGGATCACGGAGCACGTCATACGCCTCTGCTGCCTGCTTGAACTTCTCTTCCGCCTCCTTGTTGCCTGGATTGCGGTCGGGGTGATACTTAATGGCTATTTTCTTATAGGCACGCTTGATTTCATCGGCAGTGGCATTTTTCTCCACCTCCAATATCTTGTAATAATCTGTTTCTGCTGCCATATTCAATGTCTATTGTTGAAAGAATGAGAATGTTGCTGTGAGATTTATTGACCTACTGCAACTTTGGCGTGACGCACTACTTTTTCATTGAAAAGGTAGCCAGCTTGCACGCAATCTATGATATGTCCCTTTTGCTCCTCGTTCTCTGTGGGCACAAGGGCAATGGCTTCGTGAAAATCGGTGTCGAACAAAGCGCCATCGGTATCCATTTTTTGCAGACCCTGTGCGCCCAGTGTCTTGGTGAGCTTGTCCAAAATCAAGTCTACGCCTTCGCGCAATCCTTCAATATCCTCACTTTTGTGCATATTCTGCTGTGCGCGCTCCAAGTCGTCGAGGATAGGGAGAAAAGCAGTGATAACCTTTTCTCCGCCATTGAGAATAAGGTCTGTTTTCTCCTTCAGTGTGCGCTTGCGGAAGTTGTCAAACTCTGCCACTTGGCGGAGATATTTGTCTTTCAGCTCCTCAATTTCAGCTTGAGCAGCTGCCAGCTGTTCTTCCACGCTGAGAGTTTCGGGTGTTTCCTCGGTGTGCTCTTCTGTGGGCGCAACTACTGTTTCTTCCTTTTGAGACTGCAACTCCTGCTCGTCTATGATAGTCTTATCTTCTTGCATTGTATAGAAAATTATTTACCGACTAAAATAGCAAAAGATGTGCCAAATGCGGGCGGAAATGGGAGGAATGCCATGATTAAGCCTCGCAGTTGTCATTTTCGGGCATTATTGGCGATTGTTCAACGCCTTGTTTACGCAGAATAAAGGCGTGTTGGAACGCTCGAACTGCAAGGGCTGTCTTGAAATGTTTATGCTGATGTGTAAAAGGGCGTGTTGTAGGAATGCTCGGTCTGAGCGTCTGCCGATAATGATGGGTGTTGCGCTAATTTTAAGGTGTACTTGTAATGTATGCTCAGCCTGCCATTCAAATAAACCCTTCTGCAAGTTGGATAATGCTACTCGTTGTCAGTGGACGAACAGACGAGACGTCCCTGCAAGCCTGCAAGAAGCCGAAATACTCGCCTTTCGCAGGAGTGTATTCAAGGCGAGTAGATTTATGGATACTATACTAAAATTAACACAAGAGGTGCTGCGTGTTTTTCGATAAGTGCTTGCTGTAAAAACGCAAAGGCTTGGAAAAATGACAGGAAGCGCAGGCAGTTTTTCCAAGTTGCGCCACTTGAAAATACTTGTTGCGAGATAAAAGAAAGGGAGGACGGCTTTACACAACCGTTCTCCCTTTTGCTTATTACAAAGATAACACCTTTTGCTCCTAAATGCAAGTCCACTTGTTACAAAATCTTAAAGACGTCATTCGTCTTTAAGATTTTGGAAAATAAGAAGGGGCGTTGAGCATCTTAGACTTTGTCTTGTTTGTTTTTCAACACTTGGGAAAAAGTGAAAGTATATAGGGGCGTTTCCCAGCAGTTTTTGCTATATTTGCAGAAATTGCATAACGCAGGAAATAAACACATCCGCAAAAGATTTCTTTACCCAATATAAGATGGCAAAACCTCAGAAGAAGAAAACATCAAAGGCTAAGGCTTCGGCATGGTCGGAGCTGACTGCGTCGAGCGACTGGAAAAGTTGGTTTACAGGCGAGAAACTCCGTTTTTTGATCGGTTTGCTTGTGCTCGTCATCGCTGTGTTTTTCTTCTTGTCCCTCATATCCAATCTCTATACAGGCGGTCAGGACCAAGCAGACATAGAGCATCGTTCGCTCGAAATGGCTGCCAATTATGGTGGAAAGCTCGGTGCATATACGGCTTACTACTTTATGAACGAATGCTTCGGCATCTTTGCCTTGTTTATACCCATTTTCTTGCTCCAGCTAAGCATGAAAGTGATGGCTGTATATAAGGTGCGCCTTTGGAAATGGTTTCTCAATTTTTCGATCGTAATGATCTGGGGTTCTGTCTTCGTAAGTGCGTTGCGGGACTACCTACCCAAGAGTTTTCTTAACATGTTCTCCTTTGAACTGGGAGGCAACCACGGCGTTTATATCAATGAGTTGTTGAATAAGAATATAGGCGCTGTCGGTACGTTCATTCTGTTAGTGGCTTTGGCAATCTGTTATTTTGTTTATATCAGCAGTGAAACAATCGCAGTTGTGAGCAAGTTGTTGAACCCCAGCCGTAGTTTGCCAAATTTGCGAGAGCGCATGGCTGAAATGTCTGCCACGGAGCAGGAAAATGAAGCTGAGTTAGACAATTCTTCAAAGGAAGAAGAGATTAGCGAAGAGGAGTTCGCAGACGAGGAAGAACTGGACGAAGAGGAAACGGGCAATAGCTTAGAATTGTCGCCCACGCTTTCGGTAGAGACTACCGAGGTGAAAAGCGATGATATTGATTTCGTGATAGAGGAGGGCACAGAGGAAGTGGCAGAAGAGATTGAAACTGCTGTTACTCCGCAAGGTGTTGAGGATGCAGGCGAAGGCGTGCAAAACTTAGAGCCTTATGACCCACGCAAGAGTTTGGAAAATTATAAATTCCCAACCTTGGATTTGCTCAAGAAATTCCCCGACGACAGTCCAGCCATCGATATGGCAGAGCAGAATGCCAACAAGGATCGCATCATTGAGATTTTGAACAATTTTGGGGTAGGCATCTCCAGCATCAAGGCGACAGTTGGTCCAACGATTACGCTTTATGAAATCACGCCAGCCCAAGGTGTGCGTATCAGCAAGATTCGCGGTTTGGAAGATGATATAGCTTTGAGCCTTAGTGCTTTGGGTATTCGTATTATTGCGCCCATCCCAGGTAAAGGAACTGTTGGTATTGAAGTGCCGAATAAGAACCCACGGATTGTGTCGATGGAGAGTATTTTGAATTCCAAGCGTTTTCAAGAAACCACCTACGACCTCCCGATTGCCATTGGTAAGACCATTACGAACGATGTCTTTATGGTCGATTTGGCAAAGATGCCTCACCTGCTCGTGGCTGGTGCTACGGGACAAGGTAAGTCTGTCGGTTTGAATGCAATCATCACCTCTCTGCTCTATAAGAAGCATCCTACGGAATTGAAGTTCGTGATGGTAGACCCTAAAAAGGTGGAGTTCTCAATTTATGCGCCTTTGGAGAAATACTTTATCACGAAGTTGCCAGAGGAAAAGGATGCGATCATCACAGACGTGAGCCGTGTTGTGAAAACGCTGAAAAGCCTTTGTGCTTTGATGGATCACCGTTACGATTTGCTGAAAAAGGCACGTGTGCGTAATCTCAAGGAGTATAACGAAAAATTCAAGGCACGCCTGCTGAATCCCAATGAGGGGCACGAATTTATGCCCTTCGTGGTAATTATCATCGATGAGTTTGGCGATTTGATTATGACGGCAGGTAAGGAGGTCGAGCTACCTATTGCACGCATTGCCCAGCTGGCTCGTGCGGTGGGTATGCACATGGTCATTGCCACGCAACGCCCAACGACAAATATTATCACGGGTACAATCAAAGCCAACTTCCCCGCTCGTATGGCTTTCAAGGTGTCGGCGCAAATCGATAGTCGCACCATCTTGGACGGATCTGGAGCAAACCAACTCATAGGACGAGGCGACTTGTTGTTCTTGAGTGGCATGACGGGAGCAGAGCCTGTGCGTGTTCAGTGTGCTTTTGTAGATACTCCAGAAGTGGAACGTATCAACCATTTTATCGAAGAACAGCCTGGTTGGTTAGCACCTTACGAACTCCCCGAAGTGATCGACGCTGACAGCGAAGGTGGCAATAGTGGAGAGTTGGACGCAAGTGTGCTGGACAGTATGTTTGAAGACGCAGCACGCTTGATCGTGGTGCACCAGCAAGGCTCAACATCTCTTATCCAAAGAAAATTTGCCATTGGTTACGCCCGTGCAGGTCGCCTGATGGATCAGCTCGAAAAAGTTGGTGTTGTTGGTGCTGCGCAAGGGAGCAAACCCCGCGAAGTGTTGGTGGCAGATGAGGGGGCGTTGGATACGTTGTTGAGTAATCTGAGATCTTAGAAATAACAGCTTCTCTGTGAGGAATGGTGCATAGG
>JBHAFO010000187.1:0-4563 GCA_041856145.1 Alloprevotella sp. | reverse complement strand
CACCGGCGCACCGCAAGCGTTTGGACAGCAGGGGCAAATTTGTCGTGGTCTGCTCCCAAAGCACATCTCGGCGTGAGTGGCTACTACGCCCACTATTCTCACGTCGTTGCCCCAGTCCTCCGCCCTTACAACCGCTACTATCTGCGTGGACAAACGGCAGGTGGAATGGCATTAGATGGCTATGCAAAACTCAGCCGTCAGTGGCATTGGCAGGGCGAAGTCGCCGTGGATGCACAACTGCACTATGCCCTTTCGCACACGTTCCGTTACACGTCCAGCAACAGCAACGACGCCTTCCAATTCTACGCACAGCACCGCAGTATATCTCCACGCTTCGTAGCTCCATTTGGCTATACTTTGATGCAGAATAGTCGTGTTGCCAACGAACACGGCGTTCTCCTTGCCACCATTTTCACCCCTTTTGCGAAAACGAGGGTCACAGCCTATATTGATGGGAGTTACCACCCCGAGGCACGCTATCGGTCACTGCCCCAAAGCAAGGTGCTGGAAACCTTTGCAGAGGTACGTTGGCAGAGTAGCAGCCAGCGTTATTGGCTTTTCAGCCACAAGATGAAAACAAAGGAAGAAACGCCCAGCGGAATGTCGCAGATGGAATTTCGCACCACACACCGCTTTAGTTTACAACATTTCCTCCACACCACGCATCTCTCCCTCGTGCCAGCTCTGCGGGCTACGCTCTATCACTCGCCCACGCAGTCGGCTCGCTGGGGTTATATGGTCAGTCTGCGGGTGGGCTATACGCCCCATCCACGCTGGCGGTGGGCAGGCTTTTTGGCGCTTTTCTCCTCGGACGACCACACGACAAAGCTTTATGCCTACGAGCCACAGCTTTTAGGCATCACGAACTTCCCCTCCTACAACCACAAGGGCAGTCGCCTCGTCCTGCAAGGACAATGGGAGATGCGCCCCAACCTTTACTTGGCAATACGTTGGGGCTGTTTGAAACTCTTTGACCAAACGACCATTGGCACAGGTCTGCAAGCCATCGCCTCATCGTGGCAAAACGACCTCACCGCACAAGTGCGCTGGACATTTTAATCCACGGACAGCACTGGCAGCCATAGTCTCTACCCTACCGCAAAGTCTCCAAACGAAGCACAGACCTGCAAGTGGCAACACCACCTCTCTTTGCTCTGAAAATTCGATAAGGACGTGTGGACGCCCCTACCGTTCATTCACGCAATGCTTATGCTGGGAATAAGTCGTAACAAGCAATTATGGATTCGTAATCCTTAAAGAGAGCATCCGTCTTTAGGATTTCGCAACACTTGCATTTGCATTCGGTCGAGAAAAGTATTATCTTTGTTGTACCAAGAAAGGGAAAACGGCTTGCAAGGCTGTTTTCCCTTTCATTTTGCCTTGGACTTCCCCATTCAGGAGGCGCAACTTGAAAAAACGCGCTGCGCATGAAGAAATTACAGCAGGCGCATTCCGTTTTTTCGGCAAGCCTTGGAGTTTTTTGAGCGAGCACTCCCTCGTTAATTTTAGCGTAGAATCTATAAACCTGAGAGACTTTGGAGGGAGACTTAATAGGGCGAAAGGTCGGCATCTCGAACCCCAAAAAGGCAAGGAGATATGGGAGGTTCAGCTCGAGCGTCCACCGATGGATGTTTGTGCCATTTTGTAGAATGATGGATGCCACTGATTGCCACAACGAACTGTCTGGACGACAGACGCCTCTCTGCGGGAATGCGTAGCATGATGAATAAATAGACGCAAGGCTTTGGAGTGAGAGCCATCGGCATCGACGCCCATTTTTTTGTTCAAAGAGCAATGCCAATCATTATCGCGGACGCTCAGCCCAGGCGTTCCCACACCTCCTTGCCCAACTCCAGAGCGCACAAACTGCCTAAACACTCTTCCTCCCTCCGACTGTAATCAAAAATTGCTTCGCCAGCGAGCGAAAACTATGGGCTGTCCGATAAACTTTGCGTACCTTTGTAACTATGACATATCCCATTGAACTCCTCTGCCCAGCCAAGAATTTAGAATGCGGCATCGAAGCCATTCGCCACGGTGCGGATGCCGTTTATATTGGAGGGCCTACACACGGCGCACGTGCCGCTGCAGGCAATAGTTTGAGCGACATTGCACAGCTCTGCGACTATGCCCATACCTTTGGCGCACGGGTGTATGTGACCGTCAATACGATCATTTATGAAGAGGAGTTGGCTGAGGTGGAACGAATGGTGTGGCAGTTGTACGAAGTGGGCGTGGACGCTCTCATCGTGCAGGACATGGCTTTTATGAAGATGCACCTCCCGCCCATCGCCCTGCATGCTTCCACGCAAGTGGACACCCGCACTCCCGAAAAGGCAGAGCGTTTGGAACGTTTGGGCTTCTCTCAAATTGTCTTAGCCCGTGAATTGTCCATCGATGAGATACGTGCCGTTCGCCAAAAGGTGGCTTTGCCGTTAGAGGGCTTCATTCACGGCGCGCTCTGCGTGAGCTACAGTGGCAAATGCTTCGTATCGGAACACATCTGCAACCGCTCTGCCAATCGTGGCGAGTGCTCGCAATTTTGTCGCATGGCATTCGATTTGGTCGATGCCAAGGGCGATGTGCAAGTGCGCAACAAGCATTTGCTTTCGATGAAGGACATGAGTCGTGCCACGAGCATTGAAGAGATGATTGATGCTGGTATCTCATCGTTCAAAGTGGAGGGACGGTTGAAAGATGTGGCTTACGTGAAGAATATCACAGCCTACTATCGCAAAAAGATTGACGAGGTGTTGGCACGCCGCCCCGACTTGCAACGCCTGTCCTATGGGCAAAGCCAAATTCTCTTTGAGCCACAGGTGAACAAGAGCTTTAACCGTGGCTTCACCGACTTTTTCCTCCATGGACGCAAGGCGGATATTTTCTCTTTCGACACGCCCAAAGCCATCGGTGCACCGATTGGGCGGGTGCGTAGGGCGATGCGACAATCGTTCACCACGGACTTGTCCGAAGGCATTGCCCTTTCGGCTGGCGATGGACTTTGTTTCAAACAAAGCGATGGGACACTCGTGGGTTTTCGGGTCAATAAAGTGGTCAATGGCGAGGTTTTCCCACTCTCCATGCCCCCTTTGCAACGTGGCACAGAGCTTTTCCGCAACTACGACATAGAGTTCGACCGCATACTAAAACGCCCCACGGCAATTCGGAAAGTGGCAATCAAAGCCACATTGAGCGAGACCTCTTCGGGTTTCAGTCTACGACTCGAGGACGAGGGCGGTACGGAGGTTGTTCAGACCTTTGAAGCGGAAAAGGCAGAAGCCCGCTCACCACAACGGGAGAATATCATTCGCCAACTTTCAAAGACGGGCGATACGCCTTTCCTTGTTACTGAAGTAAATGTCTGCGTGGAGGGCGAACGCTTCATTCCCTCCTCGCTTTTGAGCGAATGGCGAAGAGTGGCTTGCGAGGCTTTGCTGGCGAAGAAGTTGCAGACCTATCAGCGCGACCTGCGACAGACGGAAAGTGCAGGCGTAGACTTCGGCGGACGGACGTTCGACTATTCGGAAAATGTTGCCAACTCTTTGTCAAAAGCATTCTACCTCGAGCATGGCGCAGGCAACATCGCCCCAGCCTTTGAGATCAAGCACGAAAAGAACGCCAAGTTGATGACTTGCCGACACTGCATTCGCTACGCTTTAGGCTATTGCCCCACGTACCACAAGCGGAAAGCGCCTTGGCAAGAACCGCTCCGCCTGCGATTGCCAAACGGAGATACTTTTCCTTTGCACTTCGATTGCAAAAATTGCGAGATGAATGTTCTCGCTGAACCAGTGCAACAGCCTTGAAAGTGGAGGGAAAAATAAAACTACGATAGCACGACAGCTTTATGCCGCTCTCTACAAGTGTCCTCGCAGGGCATACGAAAAGCCAAGTGCTATCAGATTTTGCAGCTGTAGCACAGAGAAAAGTTTTTGAAGATTGACTATTTATCCGAAAGGGCTAAGTTTTGAAAATGACAGCAATGAGAAACCTTTTGCTCCTTCTACTCCTGCCCCTGCTCTGCGTTTCTTGCTACTATGCCAAGCCCTCCAAGGGCATGCAAGAGCTTCAAGAGCGCAGTGGCAAGGTGGATTCTGTAGCCTTCTATAGTGCGCACCACTATTGGAAGGACTATAATTTTGTGGCAGTGGACTCATTTGCCATCCGCCTGACTATGCCCACCGACACAGCCACTTCGGAAAGTATTCTCAACAGCCTTTCCGTGGTGCAGGATAGCAACATGGTGCAAGATGGGATGCGCTTAGTGATTGCAGACATCCGCCTCTCCAAAGCCGTAGAGGGCGATTCCGTTTGGCTCAAAGTTGCCACGGAGGAAGCACAAATCGGCTGGGTGCAAGAGAACACGCTGTTGCAAAAAACTGTCCCCGACAATTCGATCTCGAAGTTCATCTACAATTTCAGCAAGAACAGCGTCCTCTTTATCCTCACGCTCTGCATCATTGGCGGAGGGTTTACTCTAAGCAAAATTTACCGCAAGCGGCGATTTCAGATGGTGCACTTCAACGACATCGACTCGTTCTATCCAACGGCACTCTGCCTGAT
>JBHAFO010000186.1:0-2593 GCA_041856145.1 Alloprevotella sp. | reverse complement strand
TCTTTTATGATGGCAACGCTTTGTGGAACCAGCAACTGAAAGGCAATTTGCGGGTGCTGTTGTTGAACAATGGAGGAGGACGCATTTTTGACCATTTGCCCGGTCTATCTGCTTCCATGGCACAAGGGCCTTATGTCTCTGCCAACCATCACACCTCGGCAGAGGGGTTGTGTCAAAGCCATGGCGCTCACTATTTAGTAGCCCATAGCGAAGAGGAGTACATAAGGCTGTTACCACAATTTACAACAGAGGAGAGCGATAGGCCGATGGTGCTGGAAGTCTCTTTCTAATTCTCTTTAATGAGAGAAAGGTTGCGTTGTAAAATAAGTTGCAGAGTCTATTGATTATTTAACCCTGTCTCTTTAGGTTCTCTCCACAGAGGGAGAGACGGAAGAGCACTTTTATAAATTTCATTATGCAAAGAGAATGGACACCCATTAAGCAGTATGAGGAAATCCTCTTCGATGCCTACAACGGCATTGCACGCATTACCATCAATCGCCCCCGCTACCGCAACGCCTTCACACCGCTGACCGTGGCGGAGATGAGCGATGCCTTGCGCTATTGCCGTGAGGCGCAAGACGTTTCTGTAGTTGTGCTCACCGGTGCAGGTGATATGGCGTTCTGTGCAGGGGGCGATATGAACGTGAAAGGTCGGGGAGGCTATGTGGGCAACGACAACGTGCCACGCCTCAATGTCCTTGATGTGCAAAAGCAAATCCGCTCACTGCCGAAGCCTGTCATAGCAATGGTCAATGGTTTTGCCATCGGTGGTGGACACGTTCTGCACCTTATGTGCGACCTTACAATCGCTTCCGAAAACGCACGCTTTGGACAAACAGGTCCTCGCGTGGGCAGTTTCGATGCAGGTTTCGGCGCAAGCTATTTAGCACGCATCGTTGGACAAAAGAAAGCCCGTGAGATTTGGTTCCTCTGCCGTCAATACTCGGCACAAGAGGCGGAACAAATGGGTATGGTCAATAAAGTTGTGCCCTTTGCAGAGCTTGAAGATGAGGTGGTAGCTTGGGCAGAGCAGATGATGGAGCATTCGCCTTTGGCTTTGCGTATGATCAAGGCTGGGTTGAACGCCGAACTCGACGGACAAGCAGGTATTCAAGAACTCGCAGGCGATGCCACAATGCTTTATTATATGCTTGACGAAGCCCACGAGGGCGGACAGGCTTTCCTCGAAAAGCGCAAGCCCGACTTCAAAAAGTTTCCCAAGTTGCCTTAACCCCTAACGCCCTGCGCTATGGAAGAAATGAGTAAGGCGGTCGAACAGCTCCTCCGTTTTCAAACGATAGTAAAACTCGTGGAGCAATGCCCCGGTATCTCCCGAGAAGAACTATTGGGAAAGGTGGCAGATGAATTAGTCTCCTACGTCAGTCGAGACTACTCGGATTCTACGCTGACGAGAGATTTGAACGAACTGCGTAAGTTCTGTGGTATTGAGATAAAAAACCAGAAGGGCGGCTATCAGATTGTTGATAAACGCTCCTCATTGGTGGACATCTACGCTGTTGGTGATACCTTAGATCTCTTTGCCGCATTGAACGGGGAAGCACAACTGCGCAATTTCATTTTTCCTGAATTGGGCATTGCCAAGGGACGAGAGCATCTGCCTACAATTGTCAATGCTATCCGAGAACGTAAGCGAGTGACGTTTCACTATCATAAGTATCAACCTAATGCACATGACACCAATCGCACGATTGCGCCCTATGCGCTCAAGGAGTTTCGTGGGCGGTGGTATGTCATTGGGGCGGATGCAAAAAATGCGGTCAAGACTTACAGTCTCGACCGCATCAGTAAGCTCGAACTCTTATCAGACCTCTTCGACCGTGACAAGGCTTTCGACATTGTACAGAAGTTTGCCAATAGTTATGGCATCTATGCTTCGGACGACAAGGAAGTGGAAGAAATCATTCTCTCCTTCGACCTTGAGGACGGCAATTACCTTGAAAGTCGTCCGCTTCACCCCTCACAGAAGATTGTGAGCCGAGATGCCCAGCGCATCACTCTCTCTGTCCGCCTCGCCATCACGCCCGACTTCATCAAAGAACTCTTATCCCGTGCGTGGTCAGTAGAGATCATCAGTCCTCTCACCCTTCGCCACCGCTACGTAGAGCTTCTCCGTGAGGCTTTGGAGAGGAATAGGTGAAATATCTTTATACGCATTGTGGGCAGAGCTGATAAGCTCTGCCCACAATGCGTGTATATATTTAGCGATTACGATTCTCGCTTGCTTCCATCAATTCAAGACGTGTTTGTTTGCGGAGGAATTCCATCTCTGCTTGTACGCCAGATGCCAGAGGTGTGAGCTCTTGCTTTGCGTTCTCCCAAACTTCTTGTGCTATCTCATATCCAAGTTTGGCAGTTGGGTAGCGTTTACAGATTTCGGTGATCTTCTTAAGTGTAGGAAGATTATCTGCATATTTCTTCAATAGAGACTTCATCGTAACCGTGTGTTCCAAGGTAGTGTCCTCAAAAGTGTGTAAGCTCATATTCTTATTCATTCGAGGCATGAGTATTGATACTGTTTATTATTTTGCTTTTTGATTGTCATTGCTTAGAGCTTCTTCCTCCAGCCACT
>JBHAFO010000185.1:0-3578 GCA_041856145.1 Alloprevotella sp. | reverse complement strand
TCACTGTACATGAAACGACTACCATTCATTCTATCCGCCCTGCTTTGGGGTGCGACACTCATTGGTGTAGCCCAAAATGTCTATACCATCTATCCCGTTCCCCAGCAACAAGTGGCAGGCCAGGGCACTGCCTCTTTCACGCCTCAGGTGACCATCGTTTGCGATGCCAGCATAGATGAAGCCACACGCAACCGTGCTCTGTCTGTTTTGCGTGCTGCTGGACTAACAGGCACCATAACCGATGCGCCATCTGCGACCAACTCCAACCTCTTTTTAGCGGTCAAAGCGAGCGCAGGAGTGGCTGAAAATTATATCAACAGCCTGGGACTCGACCATAGCGTGCTGACTACTGCTGGCAAGTTCGACCGCCACATCGTACACCTTACCACCAAAAACACCCACGCCGAAGTTGCCATTCTCGGCGAAAGCCCCGATGCCACTTTCTATGGGCTTGCCTCCCTCGAACAGATGCTCGAAAGAGGCACAACAAACCTCCCCACTGTGACAATCAACGACTATGCCGATCAGCAAAGCCGTGGCATCGTTGAAGGCTACTATGGCTTCCCTTACAGCGTGAGCGTAAAGAAAGACTTGATGCAGTTCATGATGCGCATGAAGATGAACACGTATCTCTACGGAGGGAAGTCTGACATTTATCACTCCCAGCTTTGGGAAACGCCCTACCCCCTCTCAATTTCCGATACAGAAGAGAAGAATGGTTTACTCTCGCAGGCTATGATGCGAGAACTCACTGCAAAATCTGCCGAGACCAAGGTCAATTTTATTTGGGCTATACATCCTGGTAATGCTTTCGTAAACAGTCCAACTGCCATCAAGCGCATCATGGCAAAATTTGGAAGTATGTACGACCTCGGTGTTCGCCAGTTTGCCATCTTTGTAGACGATGTGGGCGTACCAACCACGGAGGAAGCCTGCCGACACAACGCCAACCAACTAACGGCAATGCAGGATACGATCGACAAGCGTTGGAACACGCCCGACGCCACGCCCGAGAATAGAGTGAAACCCCTCCACTTCGTGCCACAGGTCTATACCCTTAATTGGGTAGCAGCCGACAAGCGCCGACTTTTCTTCAATGCCTTGAGTAGCACGCCCAGCAAGATCACAATCTATATCACGGGGGCACAAGTTTGGACAGTGCCTAACAGTGAGGACTTGGCAGTGATTCGTCAAGAATTGGGGCGCAATGTCGGCTGGTGGTGGAACTATCCCTGCAACGACAATGCCGACGAGCAAATTTATCCCTCGGATATGTATTTCAACTTCAAGGAGATGCGCCAGGTCAATGCGGCATCTCGTCTGCCGGCGAGCCTCGAAAATGGATTGGGCATCGTGTCCAACCCGATGCAGCAAGGCGAGGTGTCGAAGACAGCCCTTTTCTCTGTTGCCGACTATGCTTGGAACAACGATGGCTTCAACAATGAGCAATCGTGGGAGGCGAGCTTCAAGGCTATTCTAAACACTGACGCCAAACGAGAAGCCTATAAAACAATTATTCCCTACATTCGCTGGAACGAGCCGACGGAGATGCAAACAGCTGTGGGGCAGTTCCGCAGTGGCAGAACAGCACCTTTGCAGGAAATTCTCGACCGCCTCGAGCCAGCCCTTGCGGTAATGGACGGTTTGAGTTCCTCTGACACGGAAAGCGATCGCCTCCTCCACAACGATCTTAAACCTTGGCTCGCCAAACTCGGAGAGATGGTGCGCATTGCCAAGGCGATGATTGTGGCAAAGCACACGACGGAAGCCGATGAGATGTGGGCGAAATATGTGGCAGAGATGCCTGCCATCGACTCACTCAATACGGCTGAACGTTTCAAAGCCTATGCCCTCGAAGGACTGGGCAACGAGATCACAACAAGTTCACGCCCCGCTGTGACTTCTGCCCTCTATTTCTCGCCCTTCATCACTTCGCTCAGAGATAAATTCCTGCCCAAGGATTTCTTTGGTACAAGCTCCAAGGAAGCTCTTCCCTTTATCAACGAAGCCACAACCACGGCTAAAGCCTCTTTTAACAACAACGTTGCGGCACTGAATGGCGTGTCTGTATCCATTCCTGCCAAGGGTTATGTGGGCTTGGCACTGAACCAACCCATCCGTCCTGCGCTGGTAACGGTGGCAGATACCCTCTTGGCAAAATATCCCATCGTATATAGTGCCGACGGCAAAACTTGGACACGACTTTCGACGCTACCTCTGCCCGAAAACACCTACCTCCAGTATCTCGCCCTTGTGAATCCAGACGAAAATCCCCGCGCCGTTCGTCTTTCCCGCTACAACTTCTCTGTGACCTATCCGCAGAGGGTGGTGGCAAAAAGTGTGGCAGTTCCCAACACAACCCTCGGGGAAGGAACTGGCTCCTTGGGCACGCAGGCAATCATCGACAACGACCTGGCAACTTTCTTTGCGGGCAGACAAAACCAAGCCTTAGGTGATGTTTACACACTGACGCTGAATGCCGAAACGGACGTTAAGGATGTGACACTTTGCATCGGCACGAAAAATGCCGACTACCTCCAGAAGGGCGTTGTGGAGGTAAGTACCAACGGTACGCAATGGACACTCCTCAAACTGCAAGGCACGAACCGCTCCGCAGGAGGGCATGCCGACGCTACGCCCTACGCCTCGGAAGTGGAACGCTTGATTTTCACGGGCGATGTAAAGGGAGCTAAATTTGTGCGCCTGCGCATCACAGAAGCAAAGACAGACAAGTGGTTGCGCCTTTATGATATGCAAGTAAATGCTTTGAGCTATGAACAGAGTTTCCTCCCCAAAGCTACGACAGCCGAAGGTAAGGGAATAACAGAAATTGTCGATAAGCTCGGACACACACGCCTGCCTCAACAAGCGTCTGCCTCTATGCTTTATAACTTCAATACTCTCTCGGACGTGACCGAAGTTAAGGTCTATTGGTCGCCAACGGCATGGAGCGGTAATGCGCCAACGGTCGAAGTGCAAACAAGCGCAGGCGAATGGGCTACACTTGGCACGCTACAGTCGGCTGTGTCCGCCTTCTCGCTCTCTGCCTACCCTCAAGCCAAGCAGTTGCGCCTTTCGTGGGAAGGCAACCTCGTACCTGCGGTTTATGAAATCACGGAAACTACCAACACTGCGATGCCTGCCCTTATCACAGGCATTCAGTCCGTGACCGTTTCTGCCCCTGCCACCGATACAGCACACCACATTTACGACCTCAACGGTCGTCTGCTCCGCACCGATGGCAGTCTTGACGGACTTCCCTCAGGTACTTACATCGTCGGAAAGCATAAATTGCTCGTGCCATAGGCGCAGACTGTGTTTCCCAACGACACTCTCGGGGACACAACTTAGGTACAAAACAAAGGGAAAATGGTTCTTCTAAAACCATTTTCCCTTTTACTTTTCATACAGAGCATCGTCCGTTATTTTATATCAATCCCTGCGATTTGAGTTCCTCTGCCACGGTGCAAAGTTCTGCGTACCACGCTTCGCCAAAACGCGTGGTCAGTGGACCTTTGAGGAATTCGTAAATGCGCAAGTTGAGCGTCCGTCCCTTCGTGATGGCTGGGCGACAAATG
>JBHAFO010000184.1:0-3212 GCA_041856145.1 Alloprevotella sp. | reverse complement strand
GAGGCGCAGGGTTTAGTGACTTCCTGCGTTTTCTTTTCCCCGATTTCCTACAAGGATAGAAACTTCAAATCGTGCTGTTTGTAATCTCCACCTTGCATTTGCAAATATAATCTTTATTTTTAATCCCAACAATCTTTTACAAAAAAATCTTCAGCAGAGGAAAATTTGAGGTTCTGGATTATTTTTTTTGCACTCTCAGAACAAGAAGTTATACTTGTAATATTACAAGAATAATAGATGTGTAGGTTATGGATACGAACAGTGCGAGAGTGAACACTTGCTTGGCAAAACGAGGTAGTAATAGCAGGTGAAGATTTATTTAGTGCATTTGTTTTTCTATATTGGGAAGTCATAAATTCTGATCTGCCCTAATACGCATATTATATCCTATAGAATTGCCAACACATCAGGTGAGTTGAAAAATGGGGAAAGCTTGGAAAAATATTGGGAGGCGTGCAAGAATTTTCGGGAGGCGTAGGGAAAAATGCAGGATGCGCCTTCCGAAAATCTACTTCATGCGCAAGACAGCGGGCAAAAGGGAGATGCAACCCTTTTGCCCGCTGTCACTATTGCAAAGATAGCACCTTGAGAGACGAAATTCTGATTAGTGCAATCGATTTAGCAAAGCCTCTCTCGTATAGACGGCTGTCTATACGAGAGAGGTGAAGTGAACATTCACTTTGCATGCTTGTTCAAAAACTGACGCATAAGGGCTGCAATCTCTCGGGCATGTGATTCGAGAGCGAAGTGACCACTTTCGACAAAATGTACTTCTGCTTTGGGGAGGTCACGCTTAAAGGCTTCTGCACCTGGAGGGATGAACGAAGGATCATTCTTACCCCACACGGCGAGCAGAGGAGGCTGGTGCGTGCGAAGATACTTTTGGAACTCAGGATAAAGTGCCACATTGGTTTGGTAGTCGAATATCAAATCATTTTGAATCTCTGCACGACCAGGAAGGTTCACGTAGGCAAAATCCAAAGTGTACCCATCAGGAGCGACACTACCTTCTGGCGTACCTACGACATACTGACCTTTAATGGTTTCCAACGTATAGGCAATGCTGTATTGCTTGCGCAGTTCGGGTGTAGGAGCTTTCCAATATTCGCGGCGTGCTGCCCATTTAGGCCCAAGCCCCTCATCGTACATATTGCCATTTTGAGAGATAATGGCTGTTACTCTCTCAGGATGCCACATGGCGAGTCGGAAGCCGATAGGTGCGCCATAGTCGAAAAGATAAATTGCATAACGATTGAGCTGAAGCTGTTCTGTGAATTGCTCCACGATACGGCTCAGATGGTCAAAGGTATAGGCAAATTGTTCACGAGCTGGTGATTCGGTCTGACCAAAGCCAGGGAAGTCGGGTGCTACGAGGTGATAATCTTCCGCCAAGAGGGGAATGAGGTCGCGAAACATATGACTCGAAGAGGGAAAGCCGTGGAGCAGAAGAATGCAGGGCTTCGATGGGTCGCCTGCATCGCGGTAAAAGACTTTGCAGTCGGCTACTTGGATAGTTTTGTACTGCACCATGGTGTTGTTTGTTTTGCGTTGTGCCAAAGCTGTGAGACAGATGATGAGGGCACAAAAGAGTGCAAGACTTTTCTTCATTGCTTAGAAACAAAAAGCACACTCTCCGCGGGGAGAGATGTGCTTTTATATTGGATAAATGAGGTGTCGGAGCTTATGCAATCGTCAAGAGCACATTGCCCTCGAGGACGCTTGCGCCTTGAGAGACGGCAATGCCTGAAACTGTGCCGTCGCATTCGGCTGTGATGTTGTTCTCCATCTTCATAGCTTCCAGCACGAGTACAACATCGCCCTTCTTCACGGCTTGACCAACCTGCACCAACAATTTTGTTACTACGCCTGGAAGTGGGGCTTTCACTGGCGTACCTTCACCTGCACCGCTGGGTGCTTCGGCAGGGGCAGGTGCTGCTGTTGGAGCAGACGTTGCAGTGTTGCCAACTGCCGTTGTGTCGATTGTTGGGAGGGCTTCCTCTGTCAATGTAGAGCCTTGCATCTCCACTTCGAAGGGGATACCATTTACTTCCACCTTGGCAACGTTGCCTCGGATGCTGTCAATGGTCACGTCATATTGCGCACCATTTACTTTATACTTATATTGCTTCATTGCTTTCTATTGAGATTTGCAACATAGCCCATAGGGGCTGTGCTTATGAATTAAAGTGCTGTTGTTCCGAAACGGTTTTGAAGTGTCACGGGATTGCCCCATTCGTTGGCAGTGCTTTGGAGCGTGATGTGTCCAGGCTCCTCGTCGTGCACCACTTCAACGTCATATTCGAGGAGGGCAAGGCTGATTACAGCGGCATAAATCGGCATCTCGCTTTCCTGCACCGCTGGGTGCTTTCCGTCGATGAGAATATCGGCAATTGTGGCGTTCTTCTCGTCAATGCGGATGCTGACCTCACGGCCTTCGATGGTATACTTAAATGTTTTCATACGTTGCAACTGCTTTAGAGTGGCACATTGCCGTGTTTCTTTGCAGGGCGTGTGTCGCGCTTGGTCTCAAGTTGAGCGAGGGCACGGCATACGCGGAAACGCGTGTTGCGTGGTTCAATCACATCGTCGATGTAGCCAAACTCTGCCGCCTTATATGGATTGGTGAAAAGATCATTGTACTCCTTCTCCTTTGCTGCGAGGAAAGCCTTGGGATCTTCCTGCTCCTTGGCTTCCTTGCCATTGATGATGGCAACAGCACCTGCGGCTCCCATAACGGCAATCTCCGCTGATGGCCAAGCGTAGTTGATATCGGTCTTCAACTGCTTAGAACCCATCACGATGTGTGAACCGCCATAGCTCTTACGGAGTGTTACAGTTACCTTAGGCACAGTGGCTTCGCCGTAAGCGTAGAGCAACTTTGCACCGTGTGAAATCACCGCATTGTACTCCTGACCTGTACCAGGAAGGAAACCTGGCACATCAACAAGGCTCACGATAGGTATATTGAAGGCGTCGCAGAAACGCACGAAGCGTGCGCCCTTACGAGAGGCATTGGCATCGAGTACGCCGGCATAAACGCTGGGCTGGTTGGCAACGATACCCACGGCTTGCCCATTGAAGCGAGCGAAACCGATGATGATGTTGCGAGCAAAGTTCTTTTGCACTTCGAGGAACTCGCCATTGTCCACCACCGCACCGATCACTTCGTACATGTCGTACGCTTGGTTAGGATTGTCGGGGATAATTTCGTT
>JBHAFO010000183.1:0-3119 GCA_041856145.1 Alloprevotella sp. | reverse complement strand
AGGAGATGAAACGATAGGCTGTAACAATTCTACTCCGCCTTTGTCTGAACGAGAAATTGAGAGTTGGATATAGCCTGCTGTTGCAAGCGTTCAATAAGTTGAATGTGGTTAAAACAAATCCTCGCCCTATTCAGCTAACTTTCTGAATAGGGCGAGGAGTGTGGAGAGTGCTGTAACGTAAATGGAACTAATACTTCGCCTTGCGCTTGGGGCGTGAGGTATGCGAAGAGCGAGCGTCCGATTTGGGTTTGGAAGAGCGGTGGTCGGAGCGATAGGTCTTTGCGCCCGTTGGGCGAGCGTCGCTCTTGGGCGTATAAGCTGGGCGGTTGTTGGGGAAGAGGCGTTTGATGAGGTCGGGGCGGTTCATCCGTTGGAGCTCTTGAATAATGCGCTGACGCTCCTCGCCCTTGTACCAAAAGAAGAAGATGTGCTGTCGGCGTTTCTCCTCCGGCGTTTTGGCGCAGGACACAGGCTCGAGTGTGTAAGGGTGATAACCGCTATACCAAGCCTCGGTGCTGACGGTCATCGGAGTAGGTGTGAAGTCCTGCACCTGCTCTAACTGGAAATTCAAATCCTTGGTCAAGACTGCCAACTCTGCCATGTCCTCGGGCTCGCAGGCGGGGTGGCTACTCATAAAGTAGGGGATAATCTGTTGGCGTAGTCCTGCCTCTTTGTTGATGCGGTCGAACATCGCCTTGAACTCATAGAACTGTCCGAACGAGGGCTTGCGCATCATTGAGAGCACGCGGTCGCTCGTATGTTCGGGGGCTATCTTGAGGCGACCCGATACGTGCTTTGTGATCAGCTCCTTGGCATAGTCGTGCGCCGCGCGGTTCACGGCTTCGTCTTTGCTCTTATGGAGAATGAGGTCGTAGCGCACACCGCTCCCAATATAGCTCCGCTTGATGCCTGGAAGAGCGTCCACAGCTCGATAGATGTCGATCAAGGGGCGATGGTCGGTGTTCAAATTGGGACAAATATTGGGGTCGATACAAGAGGGACGCTTGCACTTGGCACAAACCTTGAGGTTGCGTCCTTGCATCATATACATATTGGCAGAGGGGCCGCCGAGATCGGAAAGCTGTCCCTTGAAGTCGGGCATTTTTGTAATCTGTTTCACTTCCCGAAGCACATTCTCCTTGGAACGACTCATGATGAATTTGCCTTGATGGGCAGAGATGGTGCAGAAAGAACAGCCTCCAAAACAGCCGCGGTGAATGTTCACAGAGAATTTGATCATCTCGTAGGCTGGAATGCGCTTGCCCTTGTATTTCGGATGGGGTAGGCGGGTGTAAGGGAGGTCGAACGAACGGTCGATTTGCTCTGTGGTCATCGGTGGGAAAGGCGGATTAACAACAACGTACTTGCCCCCAACTTCCTGCAAAAGGCGTTGTGGCTCGAGCTTGTTACTTTCCTCTTCGATGTGGCGGAAGTTCTCGGCATACTTCTTCTTATCGTGCAAACAAGTTTCGTGGCTATGCAACACAATGTCCTGCTCGGTAATTCCGCCAAAGATGGCATCCTTTGCCTCGTAAGTCACGGTTTGACGAACGGGGTGGCGACTGAAGAAATTGCGGAACTCCTCGGCAGTGCAATAGCGATTGGGATCGTTGTGCAAAATCTTCTCCTCCACCGCACGACAATAGGCAGCCGTAGGCAATTCGCCCATGCCGTAACAAATCATGTCCGCCCCACTCTCAACGAGGAAGCTGGGGTGCAGACGCTCTTTCCAATAGTCGTAGTGCGTCAGACGGCGCAAAGAAGCCTCGATGCCACCCAAGACAACGGGCACATCGGGGAAAAGTTCTTTGAGAATTTTGGTATAAACAATTGTGGGGTATTCCGGGCGACAGTCGTGGCGACCATCGGGGCTATAAGCATCTTCCGAGCGCAGACGGCGATTGGCTGTGTATTTGTTAATCATTGAGTCCATACAGCCTGGAGCAATGCAGAAGAAGAGCCGAGGACGTCCGAGTTTTTTGAAATCACGGTAGTCGCCATGCCAGTCGGGCTGCGGCACAACAGCAACACGGTAGCCTTCCGCCTCCATCAGGCGACTAATCACACCAATGCCAAAGGAAGGGTGGTCGATATAAGCATCACCGCTGAAAATAATAATATCTGCTACGTCCCAGCCCCGCTGCTCCATCTCCTTTTTGGTGGTGGGCAACCAGGCGTTGCGGTGAGGCGTTTGAAAGTCTGTCATCTCTTGTATAGTTATGTCCTATTGTGTGAGAAAGCCGAGTATCGCCTGCATCGTGGCTTGGCGCATGTGGCGTTCTTTGATGGCTTCAAAGGGGAAGCCGAGGGCAACGACGCGATAGTCCGAACCTTTGTAGGCGATGCCTGCACTGCGTCCGTCGCTGTAAGTAATGGTGGAAAAGGCTTTACCCATAGGCAGGAGCACCTCGGGGTGGGTTACTGCGATTTGCTCGCTATTGGGTTGGCGATAAATGGTGTAGCCAAAGCTCGCACCGAGGATGCTGTCTGTGATTTCAGCATCGGCATTTCCGCCACGGGCATACTTGAGTACATCAGTTGCAAAGGTGGAATCGGAAGCCGTGCGTAGCTCACTGCCGAGATAAGCTCCACTGAGCAAGAGTCGTCCACCGCGCTGTGTGTAGCCACGGAGCAAGTCCTGCATCGCCTTAGGGAAGAGAGGATAGTGGCGGAGGTTGTAAGACGCCTCCTTTTGGAAGCCTCCAATATAATCGACCACTGCATACTGGTTCAAATTCACACCCCCTGCGAGCAAGGCATCACGGCTGATAGACGAATAGGTATAGCCCGCCGCAGCAATAGCTTGCCCATGGAGGGCGGGATAGTCGAAGGTGTTGCCTGCCAACTCCTGCCCCTCGAGTTCCGAAGAGGAATGCCCGTGATTGCGCTGAGCTGGCGAGAAGTTTTGCTGTGCGCCACAAAAAGCGGTGGTATATAAATAAGGAACGCCATAGTCGCCCTTGAGGTCGAAGCCCATGCTATCACTCTTTTCAATCACAGCGGGACCACTCAATCGGTCGAAGGCATTGACGATGAGCACCTCCTTACTTCCTGCCTTCCCTTGGCATGCCGAGAGAATTTCGGAGGGGAAACTCTCGCCCCCTTTGTTGATGGCTGTT
>JBHAFO010000182.1:0-6704 GCA_041856145.1 Alloprevotella sp. | reverse complement strand
ATGAAGAAAGTCTATGCAGATAAGCAACTTGGCTATGACCCTAAAGAGGAATTTAGTAAAAAGGAAAAACAAAAATCTTCCACGGGGTCTGGAGGTACGAAACCAGGTGCAGAGGAAGGACAAGGCGATGCACAAGAGGCAACAGCACCTGAAAATTCCCCAAAACCAGAGCCTGTTGAAAATTTGTTTGATTAAGAAAGAATTATGACCAAGTTTGTCGCAATTATTCCTGCACGCTACGCTTCTACACGTTTCCCTGGAAAGCCTTTGGCAGAACTGGGCGGGAAAACGATCATTGAGCGTGTATATGAACGGGTAGCTAAAGTATTTGATACCGTAGTAGTAGCAACGGACGATGAGCGTATTGCCAACTGTGTGCAAGCCTTTGGCGGTAGAGTTGTTCTAACAGGAAGTCATCATCAAAGCGGTACAGATCGCTGTTTTGAGGCTTTCCAAAAAATGGGAAGCAAGGGCGATGTGATTGTCAATGTGCAAGGCGATGAACCTTTTATCGCCATTTCTCAACTTGAGAGCTTGAAGGTGGCTTTTGCCGATGCAGATACACAAATTGCGACCCTTATTAAGCCTTTTGGAAAGAATGACTGCTGGGAAACTTTAGCCAATCCGAACACGCCAAAGGTTGTCATCAATGACAAGGCGGAAGCTATGTATTTCAGTCGCTCGGTTATTCCTTTTGCAAGAGGTATTGATAAGAAAGAATGGTTGCAAGTACATACCTATTACAAGCATATAGGACTTTACGCCTATCGTGCAGAGATTTTGGAAGAGCTTGTTACCCTTCCCCAAAGCATCTACGAAAAAATCGAGAGCCTTGAGCAACTACGCTGGCTACAAGCTGATTATAAAATTAAAACGGTTATCACCCACGAAGAGACCATCGGCATTGATACGCCCGAAGATTTGGAGCGTGCAAAGGGCTTTCTGGCAACTCTTTCGACTTAGCAATAGAAGAAAATGAGAGCAAAACTTTTCTCTTATATGTTCCTGTGTAGCGTCTTGACTGTATCTGCACAGAAAATAGAGGTAGGCACATATACCTTTAAGGATGGCGGCATTTATTCAGGCACATTGGTTAGTGGCCGTCCTAACGGCAAAGGAAAAACTGTCTACTCTGATGGTAGCTCGTATGATGGCGAATACTTTAAGGGACTGCGCCATGGCACAGGTGTTTTCACCTCAGCCAAAGGCGAACGTTATGAGGGCGACTGGATAAAGGACGAGCGCAATGGACGTGGCATCTACTATGCTGTCAATAACAATCGTTACGAAGGTTTGTGGTATCGCAATCTGAAGAAAGGACAGGGCAAAATGTTCTATTATAATGGCGATGTCTATGAAGGAAACTGGGAGAACGACAAGCGCAATGGGAAAGGGAAGTACACTTATAAGAGTGGGGCTTTCTACTATGGCAACTGGGTGAACGACCAAAAGTCTGGCGAAGGTGTTTTCGACTGGAACGATGGCTCTAAGTATGATGGTACTTGGGTTGCCAACCTTCGTAATGGCAGAGGTGCTTATTACTATGCCGATGGAGATGTCTACACTGGCGAATGGAAAGACGATATGCAACACGGCAGAGGTATTTACATGTTTAAGAATGGCGATAAGTACGAAGGTGCTTATGCCCATGGTCAACGCACAGGCGAAGGAGTGTTCACTTTCAAGAATGGCGATAAATATGTTGGTAGCTTCTTGAATGGAGAACAGAGCGGGAAGGGCGTTTTCACTTGGCGAGAAGGCGCAGTTTACGATGGTGCTTGGCTGAACGATAAGCGCAACGGATTTGGTCGCTACAAGTGGAAAAATGGCGATGTCTACGAAGGTTACTGGAAAAATAATCTGATGGATGGCGAAGGCACGCTGACTCTATCCAATGGTGATAAGTTCAAAGGTGGCTTCAAGAGTGGAGAACGCCATGGGCGTGGCATCGAAGTGAAAGCCGATGGCACACGCATCGTCTGTAACTATGAGATGGGACGTAAGGACGGTGAGTATAAGGAGTATGACCGTAATGGCAATGTCGTGAAGGAGGGCGTCTATCGCAATGGACGCTTGAATTAAATAGGCTTATCCGTAATTTAATAGAGATAGAACGCTATGGCAACAAAACCTCTTCTCAAGATTTTGAAAGATGATGAATGGTTGCGTCCTTTTGAGCCAGCAATCACAGGTCGGCACAATGCAGTTATTGCCAAACAGAAGGAACTTACCAACGGCAAGAGCTTGTCTGAATTTTCAGATGGGCATCTCTATTATGGCTTGCACCTGTTGCCCGAAGGCTGGATACTCAGGGAGTGGGCACCGAATGCCACAGCAATTTTTCTGATTGGAGATTTTAATAATTGGGAAGAGCAACCTAAATATGCCTTTCAACGCTTGAACGCACATGGCGACTGGGAGTTGCAACTGCCAGTAGAGACTTTGCAACACCTCGACTTGTATAAATTGAGTATTCACTGGGAAGGTGGGCAAGGAGAACGTATCCCTGCTTGGTGTCAGCGTGTGGTGCAAGACGAGATTACCAAGATCTTTTCTGCCCAAGTGTGGCAGCCTGTCAAGCCTTTCAACTTTACACATAAATCCCCCAAACGTCCCGGCACACCTCTACTTATATATGAATGCCACATAGGTATGGCACAACAAGAGGAGAAGGTCGGAAGTTATACCGAGTTCCGAGAGAAAATCCTGCCTCGCATTGTCGCCGATGGCTATAACTGCATACAGATTATGGCTATCCAGGAGCATCCTTATTACGGGAGCTTTGGCTATCATGTTTCCAACTTCTTTGCACCGAGCAGTCGCTTCGGCACGCCGACTGAACTCAAAGAACTTATTGACGAAGCCCATCGTTTAGGACTACTTGTTATTATGGATATGGTGCAAAGCCATGCTGTAAAGAATGAGCTTGAGGGACTGGGCAACCTTGCAGGCGATCCGCATCAATACTTCTACGAGGGTGCACGTCGTGAGCACCCAGCATGGGACAGCCTCTGCTTTGATTATGGAAAGAACGAGGTTATTCATTTCCTCTTGTCCAACTGTAAGTACTGGCTCACGGAGTATAACTTCGATGGTTTCCGCTTCGATGGTGTGACGTCTATGCTCTACTATAGTCATGGACTTGGAGAAGCTTTTTGTAGCTACGCAGATTATTACAATGGCCATCAAGACGACAACGCCATTTGCTATCTTACATTAGCTAACCTCCTCATTCACGAAATAAAACCCGAAGCCATAACCATAGCCGAAGACGTTTCTGGAATGCCAGGCTTAGCCGCACCATTTGCAGATGGTGGTATAGGCTTTGACTATCGCTTGGCAATGAATATCCCCGATTATTGGATCAAGATTATTAAGGAGCAGAAAGACGAGGATTGGAAACCCAGCTCTATCTTTTGGGAAATGACGAACCGACGCAAAGGGGAGCGCAACATCTCCTACTGCGAGAGTCATGACCAAGCTTTGGTAGGAGATAAAACTATCATTTTCCGCTTGATTGATGCCGATATGTATTGGCATTTCAAGAAAGGCGATGAAAATGGTACTGCCTTTCGTGGCATAGCCTTGCACAAGATGATACGTCTTGTTACGGTATCAACCGTCAATGGTGGCTACCTCAACTTTATGGGCAATGAATATGGACATCCCGAATGGATTGATTTTCCACGCGAGGGCAATGGTTGGAGTCACAAGTATGCTCGTCGCCAATGGGATTTGGTCGATAATAAGGATTTGTGCTATCATTGGTTGGGCGACTTCGATCGCCGTATGATGGAAGTGATTAAGAGTATTCCTAATCTGCAAAACCTGCCAGTAGTAGAAGTCTGGCACAACGATGGAGACCAAGTCTTGGCATATTCCCGTGGCGAGCTTCTGTTTGTATTTAATTTTAGTCCAACGCAATCTTATGCCGACTATGGTTTCATGATGCCCGAGGGAAGTTACAAAGTTGTTCTTAACACAGACGCTTCCGAGTTTGGAGGAAATGCTTTGGCAGACGATAGCATCGAGCACTTCACTACGCCTGATCCTCTTCTTCGCAAAGAGCATAAAGGTTGGCTCAAACTCTACATTCCAGCCCGCTCAGCAGTAGTGCTCCAAAAGATAAGTTGAACCCAATTTCATCTCTTAACAAAAGCGACAGCATTCTATCATATAGTAGATGCTGTCGCTTTCTATGATTATTTACCCTAATTCTTCAATCGCTATTTCCCAGAGCTTCGTAGCTTCGGTCAGTTCGGATTGGAGCTGCGAATAGTGATTGAGCAAATCCATAGATGGAGAAGACGTTTCGGATAGTTGAGCCTCTATGGCTTGCAGTGCTTCTTCGAGTTCTGTCACTTTGTTCTCAGCCTGCTCCACTTGGCGTTGCAATTTGCGCAAGCGCTTGGCATTCTCTTTCTGAAGCTCGTAGCTTTCTTTGGAGGCTGGAGAGGAGAGGGGAGTGGGCTGTGTTGAAGAAGAAGAGAAGGTTTTAAGAGTAGTAACAGATTGAGCTTCTTCTTCTTTCTTTTGTAGATAGTCATAGATATTGCCTATAAACTCTCTGACTCTTCCTCCGCCAAACTCGTAAATACGCTCAGTTAGTCCGTTGAGGAAATCACGGTCATGGCTGACTACAATTACTGTTCCGTCAAAACTTTCTATCGCATGTTTCAGCACGTCCTTTGTGCGCAAATCAAGGTGATTGGTTGGCTCGTCAAGGATCAAGAAATTCACGGGCTCTAAGAGGAGCTTTATCATAGCCAATCGTGTGCGCTCTCCACCACTGAGGAACTTTACTTTCTTATCAAAGTCCTCTCGCCCAAAGAGAAATGCTCCCAGTAGGTCGTATATCTTTAAGCGTATATCTCCACGTGCAACCTGCGAAATTGTGTCGTAAACAGTCAGTTCTCCATCCAATAAGTCTGCTTGGTCTTGAGCGAAATAGCCAACAGATATGTTATGCCCTCGTTCCAATTTTCCTTGGAAGTCAACTTCGCCCATAATGCACTTGATCATCGTAGATTTACCCTCGCCATTCTTACCAACAAAAGCGACTTTCTCACCACGTTTTATGGTTAGGTCTACATCTCTGAACACGATTTTCTCTCCATAGCTTTTGCTAAGATTCTGGCAGAGTAGGGGATAGTCACCGCTACGGATGCAAGGTGGAAAGGTCAGCCGCAAGGCACTATTATCAACTTCATCAACTTCAACAAGTTCCATCTTCTCAAGTTGTTTGATACGGCTTTGAACTTGAGTGGCTTTGGTAGCTTGATAGCGGAAACGCTCGATGAATTTTCTTATATCAGCAATCTCTTTTTGCTGGTTTTCATAAGCGCGTAGCTGTTGTTCTCGGCGTTCGGCTGAAAGCTGTATATAGTTGTCATAACTGACCTTGTAGTCTATAATTTTCCCGCACGAAATGTCCAGCGTTCTATTGGTAACGCTGTTCAAGAAAGCACGGTCGTGACTGACAAGTACTACTGCGCTATGCGAGCGTTGCAGATATTTTTCCAACCAGTATATACTTTCAATATCTAAATGGTTGGTCGGTTCGTCTAAGAGTAGCACATCTGGAGATTGAAGCAAGAGTTTTGCTAATTCTACACGCATTCGCCAGCCACCGCTAAACTCGTCCAACGATCTTTCAAAATCAGAGCGTACAAATCCTAATCCTTGTAATATCTTTTCTATCGAAGCCTCAGAGTTTGCCGACTTCAAGAGCGTCAAGCGTTCCATCTCGTGGGAAAATCTCTGCACTAAGTTCGCATAGCTTTCAGACTCATAGTCTGTTCTCTCTGCAATCTCAGTGTTCAGATCAAGCACAAGTTGTTCTTGCTCATACTCATGCTTGAAAACCGTCTTAACCTCTTCAATAATTGTTTGTGTACTTGCCAAAGGAAGCGTCTGCGGTAAATAGCCAATAATACAATCTTTCGCTCGTTCTATAACTCCCGAAGAAGGTTCTTGCAAGCCTGCAATAATTTTCAGCAAGCTCGATTTTCCCGCACCGTTTCTGCCAACAAGAGCTATTCGCTCCTTTGGATTTATTGAGAATGAGGCATCACTGAAAAGCACTTGCATGCCAAATTCTAAGCCTAAGTGTTCTATCGTAATCATATTATGTGCAAAAGCAGAGATTATGCTGAGATAAAAAGCTCCTTCCTACAGGAATTCAATTAAACATAACTGCAATTCGGGTTAGATAAGTTGGAGCTTCAAGAAATAGCAGGGACGCCCCAAATTCTTACTTGAGGCGTCCCTGTGAGAATAGAGCGATTATTCAGACTTTGCTGAGCGACGGCGCTTTGTGGGAGCTTCAGCTTTTACAACTTCAACACCAGCCAATTCTGCGTCAATCATAATGCGTCCGCAAAACTCACAGACAATGATTTTCTTGCGCATACGAATATCCAACTGACGCTGTGGTGGTATTTTGTTGAAACATCCGCCACAGGCGTCACGTTCCACATAAACGATTCCAAGCCCGTTGCGAGAATTGCGACGAATACGCTTAAAGGCCGTCAGCAAGCGGGGTTCTACTGCAATCTCCAGTCTTTCCACATCATTGCGCAAGCGCTCTTCTTCAAGCTTCGTCTCAGAAATGATGCTATCGAGTTCAGCTTTTTTGGCATCAAGATCAGCACGGCGAATATCCAAACGCTTGAGAATACTGTTCAAATCTTCTTTGCGAGTAT
>JBHAFO010000181.1:0-2516 GCA_041856145.1 Alloprevotella sp. | reverse complement strand
GACAGCGGCTTCTTCTGCGCGTGCACAAATTTTGGAATGCTTCCACGAAGAAAATTTGGGCATTGCTGGAACGCCTATCAGCATCCTCTCTTTGGCGACCGACCTGACAAATGAGTCGGAACGTCGCGCGGGCTGTGTCGTTGTGGATATGGGTGCTGAAACAACATCGGTCGCAGTTTATAATAACAACTTCCTCCGCCATTTGGCAGTGCTCCCCCTCGGCGGCGCGAACATCACGAGAGATTTGGCGAATGTGTTCAATCTTTCAGAGGAAGAGGCGGAAAGTTTGAAATGCAAGTACATCGCTGCCACAATCGACCCTGCTGATGTGGAAAACCACCCAGACATTGTCTTCGAGGATAAGCGGACGGTGCGTTTTGCAGAGTTCTTCGCAGTGGCGCAAGCCCGCTTGGAAGAAATCATTACCAACGTAGGTCATCAAGCCCGCATGGGTAGTGCCAAGAACTTGGTGGGCGGATTTATTCTCACTGGTGGCATGTCACAGATGAAGGGCATTGAGAGTGCTTTCAAGGAGGTGGCAAAAGATACCAAGGTCGTTGTGCGCCAAAACCTCCCTATTCAAGTGCGTGGCAAAGGCGATTTGAATGGCGATGCTACCTACAATGTTGTGATTTCTATGCTGGATAAGAACACAGGTAACTGTTGCCTTGGTCCGATTGACCATCAGCGCCAACTCTTCCCCAGCGATGAGGGATATCTCGAAGGCGTTGTGACTACCACGAAAACGGCAGAGGAGGTGATTTCTACAACGACTGTGATCACAACTACCACTGCAGAGCCAACACCAGTGGGTGTTGCAGTCCCAGCCACCCCTCAAACACCGACAAGCACCGATGTTGAAGCCCCAGATGCCGAGGCAGAAGAAAAGCCCCAGAAGCCCAAGGCACCCAGCAAGGTTGGCAGATGGTTCAAGAACACTTGGAACAAAATCTCCGAGGCTTTCAATGACGACAGTGAAGCCCAATAAGAAAATAGCCCCATAAGGGCGTCCCTCGAGGAAGCCCGCACAAAAAGATTCTCGCTTATGTCAGAAGAAAACAAGACCCTTATAGACTCCATGCTCGAGTTCCCAGAACAAGCAGCAACTACGCCTAATATTATTAAGGTAATTGGCGTTGGCGGTGGTGGCGGTAATGCCGTGAACCACATGTACCTCGAGGGTTTCCACGAAGTGAACTTCGCCATTTGTAACACGGACAGCAAGGCACTTGCCCAGTCGCCCGTACCTTTTCGCGTGCAACTCGGGCGTGATGGCTTGGGTGCAGGAAGTATTCCAGCCAATGGCCGTGAAGCCGCTGAGTATAGCATGGAAGCCATCCAAAACCTCTTCAACGACGGCACGCAGATGGTGTTCATCACCGCAGGTATGGGAGGAGGAACAGGAACAGGTGCTGCGCCCGTCATTGCCCATGAGGCGAAAAGCCGTGGTATCCTCACCGTTGGCATTGTTACCATTCCTTTCCTCTTTGAAGGCGCGCCCCGTATCGACCAGGCGTTAGACGGCGTGGAAGCCATGGCAAAAGAAGTGGACGCCCTGCTTGTGATCAACAACGAGCGTCTGCGCGAGGTGTATCGCGACCTCTCCATGCCCAACGCCTTTAAGCGTGCCGACGACACGCTGAGCGTCGCAGCCCATAGTATCGCTGAGATTGTGACGATGCGAGGCGAGATCAACCTCGACTTCAAGGACGTGCAAACCGTGCTCAAGGATGGCGGTGTTGCCATCATGTCCTCTGGTTACGGCGAGGGTGAGGGACGTATGACCAAAGCGATTGAGGAAGCCCTCAACTCGCCCTTGCTCAATAGCAACGACTTCTACAAGTCGAAGAAAGTTCTCCTCTGTCTCACCTTCAATGATGCTGACGAAAACGTAGTGACCATGGAGGAGATGAACGAGATCAACGCCTTTATGTCGAAGATCAACCCAGGTTCTCAGAACAAGTGGGGTTATAACATCGATCAATCTCTTGGTGGAAAGGTGAAGGTCACTATTCTTGCCACAGGCTTTGGTCCTGATGCCGTGCCAGGTATAGCGGAGCGCATGGATGCCGACGAAGAGACACGGGCTGAACGCCGTGAGAAATACTACGGCAATACGAAACAGCCTGGAGAGACCCGTCGTCGTCCGAAAGTCTATCTCTTCTCGCCCGAGGACTTGGCAAATGAAGAAGTCATCTCCCTCGTTGAAATGACACCAACCTACAACCGCACGAAGGAGCAACTCAACGAGATCACGAACAAGAATACGAAGAACAAGCCCATAGAAGTGCTGAACGACTTCTCTTCTATGATGTCGAATAATAAGATTAGCTTCTAAGCGCACTCTCCAAAAAGATATATCTTTCCACGAGAAGGCTACGAAAAAGGGACGCATCCGCTTTCAAAGCGGTGCGTCCCTTTGAGGGAATTTGTATAACTACAGAGGATTATTCCTTGAAGTCGGCAGGTTGCATGATGATCGTGCGGCAGTTGTTCTGCTTGAGGAGCACGTCGCG
>JBHAFO010000180.1:0-5130 GCA_041856145.1 Alloprevotella sp. | reverse complement strand
AGCAATGGCTGTTCGCAGACGTTGCGCAAAATCAGGTGCGAGGTCGGCTGGGAGCTGACCTGCGAAGAGGGCTTCCACCGAAGTGCAGTTGCGGTAAAGCGTCAGAGCCTGCGCCTGACTGATGCCTTGGAGGAATGAAAGGGCAAGGGCGTAAAGCGGGGCGTGCATAGCGGGGCGGTGCTGTGTGAAGAATGGGCAGAGGTGTGTGATGAGGCTTAGGTGCTGTGTGAAGTGCAGGAGGACTTATGCACAGCGGAGGAGGGTTGAGATAGAGCGGGGCAGGGCTTCTCTCAAACGGAGCAGGGCTTGTCTTGAGCAGAGCAGGCTCTGCCCCAAGACTAAGCCCTGCGAACATTATTAAGAGGCTTCAAAATCGTCCTTGAAGGTTTCGTCTAACTCGGGCGAGGACGCTAAGCGACCATTGACAAGGCAAACGGTCTCGATCGTGGCTCGGACAACGAGTTTGTGGTCGGACAAACGGAAGATGTCTTGCAGGAAAACATACTTGATGCCCTCTTTCCGCACCCGCACGGTGCATTCGTATTCGTCGCCACTGGTCAGCGGAGTTTTGAAAGACATCGTCAGGCGTGCCACGACCGCATCCGTGCCTTGCTCGTGTAGGGCTTTGAAATTTACGCCCCTGGAACTCAGAAATTCGTGACGGGCATGCTCAAGATAGTGTTGGTAGTTGGCGTTGTTCACGATGCCTTGGAGGTCGCATTCGTAGTCGCGCACTTTTTGTACTAAGCTATACATAAAAATGTGGAATAGGTGAAAGGGTTAATGAATCAGCGCGATGTATCGCCTGCCTATGCGACAAGCCAAACAGCGACGCGGGGTACAATAATTATTATAGAGGTGATTGAGGGCTTGGGTGTCGCTTGCCGTTTCTGGCTCAAGCCCTACAGATTGCCAGCTACGGGCGATGCGATCGTTTTCGGGCTTCAGCTTTTCGAGAAAAGTAAAGGCACGGTCGCAGAGGTCGGCACGGTCGTGCGCCTGCCCATAGGCAAAGAGAAACGGCACAACGGTGTTGATCACCAAGCGGTCGAGTGAGGCTTGTTGGAGTGCCTTGGTCGTTTCCCGAGTTGCCTGCCCAAAGCGGTAGTGACGCTGCCAGTAAGGCGTGGCAGCGGTGGACAACAATCCTTGCACCGACTCTAAAGTGTTGGCATCAAGGAGATGCGCCACGGTGAGCTTTCCTGTGCAATACATCTGCACGAGTTGCGAGATGCGCACATGGGGAAAGTTTTGCGGTCGTAGGCGGAGGAAACGCCAAATGGAGGGTGGAAAGGGCACAAGTCCAAACTTTGCTTGCAAGAAGTGGAAGTCTTGCCGAAGTCGGAGGTATGCCTCGTCCCGACAGTCGGGCGCAACGGCAGACTCGTCCAATAGTCCTGCCATGCCGAGAAAGTAGGCTTCAATCAGCGGAGGGTCATCTCTGTGCTTGGCAACGTTGGAAGGTTCGATGGCTAACGCCCATTTCTCGAACGCTTCGCCATTGAGTCCAAAGCCGAAGCCTCGGGCGAGTGCCACGAAGAGACTGCGCTCCCAATCGCCCTTGGTCTGTGCGAGGTAGCGACCGATGCGCTCGGTCTTCTGTTCCAAGCGTTCAACCGCAAGGGTGGTCAAGAATTGTCGGCGACTGAGTTTGTCGATTTCAGAGAGCACACTGTGGCAAGGCGGATAGTTCACCGTCGAAATCAGATGCTCATAATTGCGTCGAAGAGCAGTCGGAACAGCAATTTCCACCTGTGGCACGATTGCCCCTGCCTGCGTCCGCACTTCTGTGTCCACGCATTCTGCCACATGAAGCACCACCGAATTGTAAGCCTTGTCGCCTTCGTGTCCGTGCGCCATCCAGTCGCTCGATCGCTGATGCATCTCCACGTCGCCCACCCAAAGCTGTCCGCCAATACGAAGGTGTGCACCTTGAAAATCTGCCCCCGCATGGTGGTTGTACATTCCCCGTCGCACCACTTCCACGGGCAGTCCCGCTGTGGTGGTGAGGCGCAACTGGTCAAAAAGACCCTGTTGCCAAACGTAATGAAGTAGCAGTTCCATCGTAGTAAGAGGCTTATTGTTCGTACAAAGCACGCAGGACGTCCAAACTTTTCAGCTGTGGAAAGGCGGTCAGATGCAGGCGGTAATAATCGTTGAGGATGTTCAAAAACCGGTTGCGTTGCTCGCCCGTGAATCGAAAGTGCCTCATGTTCTCATAGTTGATGCGGAGCAGCATCGGTAACCACTGGGCTTCGTCGGGCGGGAGGTGCTCCGTGGTTGGCTGTGTGGGCGTGAAGCAACATTGCGTCATGTCGAAAAAAGTGCCAGGTCTATACGCCTCCACTTCTGGCAAGAACCCCAAATATTGTGTCAAGCGCAGGAGGAACACCAAATGGAAGTTCGCATAATGCACTTCACAGGTATCTAACCAAAGAATCGACCTTTCCAAGTAACTGAAGAGCACTCCCGATGGCGGTTCTAAGCGTAGCGCAGCCCCGAGGAACTCCGCCAAGAAAAAGGCGATGGATAGTTTATGACCATTATATATAAGGTCTGAAAACACAACCTCCGCCCGCGCTGCCTTGGGGCGTTGCAAGTTGGCGTTCGGCCGATGGTTCCACGACACTTCCAAGAGCGCCAAAGGTTGGAAAAGGCTGTGCCGAACAGCCGTTTTGGGCGACCGAGAAACACGCACCAGCATTGGCACAAATCCTTCCCGCTCTGTGAAAAGATGCACAATGAGGCTCTCGTCGTTGTAGCGGAGACTGTGTAAAACAATGGCACGTGAGGTGGTGAACATAGATGCAATTAAATTTTAAGGGCAAACGCCTCTCAAACCCAGCATCTGCGCCATACGAAGTTAGGAAAAAGCCGACTGATTTTCAGAGAGGGGCTAAAAAAAAACACCGAAAACGAATAAAAAAGACGGAAAGGCTTGGTTGTTTCAGAAACATGTTGTAATTTTGCACTCGCAACAAGGCTCGAAAATGCGCCAAGCTTTGCAACCAACCCTGGTCCCTTCGTCTATCGGTTAGGACGAGAGATTTTCATTCTCTAAAGAGGGGTTCGACTCCCCTAGGGACTACTTTTTAATAAATAACAAGAATGGCAAATCACAAATCATCTGTAAAGAGAATTCGTCAGACGGCGAAGCGCAGACTGCACAACAGATATTACGCGAAGACTATGCGTAATGCAGTTCGTAAGCTCCGTGCTACGACTGACCAAGCAGCTGCTGCTGAACTTCTGCCGAAGGTGCAGAAGATGTTGGACAAGCTGGCAAAGAAAAATGTTATCCACAAGAACAAAGCCTCAAACCTCAAGTCAGGCGTTGCTCTTCACGTGAACAGCTTGGGCTAACCCTTGTCAGAAAAGTAATTACTCTCCTGTGCTCTTGGCGCAGGAGATTTTTTTATTCTATAGCGTCCCAAGGACGCATCTCCCACAACAAAAACCGATGACAGAAGAAGAAAAAATGCTGGCAGGCTTGGTGTATGACGCCACCAATGCCGATTTGGTGGGCAAACTCTTGGTGTGTCAAGACAAGGTGCATGTCTACAACCAACTTCAACCCTCGGATGTGAAAGCCCGAACGGCTCTGATCAAAGACATCTTAGGCAAAACGGGCGAGGAGATCATCGTTAATCAACCCTTTCGTTGCGACTACGGGAAAAACATCGCCGTGGGCGAGCGTTTCTTTGCCAACTTCAATTTCGTAGTCTTGGATGAAGCCTCTGTGACCATAGGCGATAATTGTTTCATCGGTCCGAATGTGAGCATCTACACTGCTTGCCATCCAACCGACCCCATAGCGCGCAACACACGGCAAGAGTGGGCAAAACCCGTAACGATTGGTGACAATTGCTGGATAGGCGGTAGCACCACCATTCTCCCAGGCGTGACGATTGGCGACAACTGCACCATCGGCGCAGGCTCTGTGGTGGTCAAAGACATTCCCAGCGGTAGCATTGCCGTCGGCAACCCCTGCCGTGTCGTCAAGACGTTGTGATTGTGTAATCTGCACACAGGAATAGGTCTATGATTACTGTTCAGTAACCCCTTCCGAAGCATCACAAAATAAGGATAAACCCCTGCAGAATATTCTTGAAGTCTTGTAAATCATTTTCGACAAAGGCTTAACCCAAATGTCTCTGCATCACGAATCATTATGAGGGATAAAGCAAATACGTAAAGCGTTTGATTATCAATAAGGTGTAGGAGCATTTGAACTAAGCGTTCATGGCAATGAATAACGAGCTATATAACGAACGGACAAGCGTTTGAGGTAATGATTGGTAAGGGCGTCTCGTTACTCCAAAGTCTTAAAGACGTCATCCGTCTTTAGGACTTCGCAACACTTAGCCTTGCATTCCCCTCTCAAAAGTATTATCTTTGCAATATCCCAAAGGGAAGACGGCTCACGAAGCCCGTCTTCCCTTTGTTTTTGCCATCAAACTGTGTTTTTTTCCTGCGCTTGGAAAAATTTCTCCAAGGCTCGCAGAAATTTCTCCAAGCCTTCCCGTACTTCCAAAAGGCGCAGGAAGCATTTTCGGGCAATGCCCCAATGTTAATCTTGGTGTAATAATTGTAATTTCGGGAGGAAAGGTTGGTGTTTGAACTGAGGGACAACCTCCCTTGCCAACGCTGGATGTTGGCAAGGAGAGACGAGTAATGGCATGACAGTCTATCCTAAGTACTTATCCGAGCGTGCGCCCATTTTTCCTGAGTGTGCAATCGCTTTTCTGCCCAAGGGCGTGCCAAAAGGAGGGCATTTTTCAGGAAAGTTATTCCTTTGCGATGTAAAATAGGTGGAGGACTGCGTTTACTTTGTTTTTTTGTAATACCTTTGCAACATATATCAAATTCATTTTCAACACATCTTCTCTCGTTACGGCAGGGCTTAGGCGGAAACTTTGCTGAACGCTGTTCGCCCGACTGAGCGAAGAGGCACATTTTATTCATTCAACACAGAAACGTAGTCTTTGCTCTTATCTACTTTCGCAGGTGTGTGAAAACCACATAGATGCAGGGTGAAATTTATATTTAGGTAGACTTAACTTCAGTTTTCTGTGTCCCAAATTTTATTGTTTCATGAAGAAGACGCTATTCACAACGGCCTTGGCTTTT
>JBHAFO010000179.1:0-6042 GCA_041856145.1 Alloprevotella sp. | reverse complement strand
GCATGCTTTCTCTCTGAAAAGCATTTTTTCAGCGATGTGGGATGCTCGAGTTAGATGCCCTACAAAATTTCCCCTTTAATACACAACCTTGGCGATGTCGCTGATGGCATCGGCAGCGCCCATGCTGTAAAAATGGATGCTGGGTACGCCGGCGGCGATGAGTTCGCGGCACTGGGCGATTGCCCACTCTCTGCCGAGGGCGCGGAATTGCTCGTCGGTTTGGCAATGACGTGCCTCTTGCATGAGGGCTTCGGGGAGATCGCAGTGGAACATTTTGGGCAACATCACGAGCTGATTCAAGCGGGTCAATGGTTTGATGCCAGGAATGATGGGGACGGTGATGCCCTCCGCACGGGCACGCTCCACAAAGCGGAAATAGGCGGCGTTGTCGAAGAACATTTGGGTCACGCCATAGTCTGCACCCAATTCCACCTTCTCCTTGAAATAGCGGAAATCACTGTCGAGGTTGGGGGCTTCTTCGTGCTTCTCGGGATAGCAGGCAACACCATAGCTAAAGGGCACGGTGGCGTCCTTGATGGGCGTACCGTCGGCAAAAGAGCCTGCGTTGTAGTCGTTGATCTGGCGGATGAGGTCGGTGGTGTAGGCATTGCCTCCAGGGGTGGGGCGGAACACTTTGTCGTCGTGTGCCTTGTCGCCACGCAATGCCAAAATGTTGGAAATGCCGAGGAATTGCAAATCAATGAGGGCATATTCCGTTTCAGAACGGGTGAACCCTCCGCAAAGAATGTGAGGCACAACGGGAATGCCATATTCCTGCTGTAAGGCTGCTGCTACAGCCACTGTGCCAGGGCGACGGCGCACCCGCTGGCGTTCCAAAAGGCTGTCTTCCCGCTCACGGAAGATGTATTCTGCCGAATGGGTGGTGATGTTGATATATTTTGGGTCGAATTCTCGGAGCTTATCTATGGTGGTGCGCAAGCCGTCCATGGAGTTGCCTTTCAAAGGAGGGAGAACTTCAAAGGAAAAGGCGGTCGATGGGGTTTGCGCAATCAGTTCTGGTATAGTCATTGAGCGTTGGATTTTGAATGTGATGCGTCTAAGAATGGGATATGCTTAGCGTCGTGAATTGTTGAAAAGGTCGCGCTTTTCGTCTTCTGTCAGGGAGTCGTAGCCCGACTGGCGGATTTTGTCCAAAAGAGCGTCCAAGCGGGCTTCCTGTGCATTGCGTTGCGCATTGTAGCCTTGGTCGGGCGTGCGTGGAGGAGGGGGCGGAGGTGTGGGACGCGCCGTCCACGAAGACGAAGAGCGTGTGCCATAAGGTGGGCGTGTGGCGTGCAAATGCGCATTTGCCTTGTGTCGCCAATAGCGGAACATGCCCCAGCCGAAGAGCATACCGCCCAAGTGTGCCAAATGCGCCACGTTGTCGTTCGTGCCGAATGCCGACCACAGTTCAATGGCTGCATAGAGCACAACGAAATACTTGGCTTTCATCGGTATGGGTGGGAAGAGGAGCATGATGCGGTCGTTGGGATAGAGCATACCAAAGGCGAGCAAGACGCCATAGATCGCGCCCGAAGCCCCAACGGTGGGGGCTAACGTGCCGTTGAGGAAGAGATATTCAAAGGTTTGCCACAGCTCTTGACAAAGGGCTGCACCCAAACCGCAGACGAGATAGAAAGTCAGAAATCGCTGACTTCCCAAGGCTGGTTCTACGCTCCGCCCGAACATCCATAGTGCTAACATATTGAACAGCAGGTGCGACACACTGCCGTGGAGGAACATGTAGGTGAAGGGCTGATAGAAATGGAAATAGGGCGAGAGCACATAGTGCAAACTGCCGTAGAAATCGAGGGGCGGAATGAGCTGTTGTGTCACGAAGACAATGATGTTGATGAGCAACAGCTGTCGGGTCACTTTCGGAATGGAGCTGAACATGGGGAGGAGTCCTTAATTGTCAGAGAGGGTAAGAAATTTATGTGATGACAAGGTGGCGCCTTGAGGTAATCGCAAGGCAACGTCTTGGGGCAGTTATCATTGGCGCAATGGATTCGTGTTCCTACATTGTTAATGCTTGCGCCAGTACGGACTATCTCAAGGCGTTGTCCAGTCTTACCCTTTCCCGTAAAGTACAGGGTTGGTAGAAGGGTCGTTGTACATTTTCATTTGCTTGTAGAGCTTCATGTACTTACGTCCCTTGGCGATGTCGTCGAGGAGGGTGTCGAGGGCAGAGGAAAGATCCTTTTGCTGTTCGAGCAAAGTGTTGAGCTTGGCAGTGCACTGCGCCCGATGTTCAGCCGTGGCGTCGGTGCGTTCCGCTTGTTCCCGCATGTGGTAAATTTTCAAGGAGAGAATGCTCAAACGATCCACTGCCCAGGCAGGCGTTTCTGTGTTGATGGTGGCATCGGGGAGCTTTGCCACGTCCTTGTAAGTGTCGAGGAAATAAGAATCGATAAGCTCAACCAAGTCCGTGCGGTCTTGGTTGCTCTTGTCGATGCGTCGCTTGAGGGTCAAGGCAGCCACAGGGTCAATCTCTGGATCGCGGATAAGGTCCTCGAAATGCCACTGCACGGTGTCGATCCAGCATTTCAAATAGAGATAATACTCGATGGAGCGCAGTTCGTAAGGATTATTGATGGGCGTATCCACGCTGTCTGTTTTATGATAGTCGGCAATCACCTCCTCAAAGATAGGCCAAGCCTTGGCAGTAAAAGTAGTCATCTGTTTTGTGAACGTATTATTGTTTTCGGCAAAGATAAGGTTTTCGGCGATAATACCCAAGATAATACGTGCTGAAAGGGCAGAATGCTGTTTCCCCTCCATTGCTTGGGAGAGGGCGTTTGTTTGAACGACCGCTCTTAGCCCATCTGAGCTGCCACTCCTTCAGGCTATCAAGCGAGAGAGAACGGCTGAATAGTTTTCTCCTGCTCTCTGTCGTTGGCAAAGCACAGAAAGCCCTGCGCCCATTGCAAGGGGAGTGGCAGCAAAGGTCTGCGGAAAAATATTCTGTACAAGAACTTGGTATTGTGATAGGAATTTGGCAATCTTGCTAAAATAATAATCCTTCCATATCCCAGTTCATTTGTAAATTGCTATCTTTGCATAACAAGAAGATAATCATTCAAAACAAATCTCTTTTATAATGAAACTCAACAAGATCCTTGTCTGTGCAGTTGCTGCGGTGCTCTCGCTGAGCAGTGTGGCACAATCGCTCTCAAGCTCTACGAAGTACCATTTTGACAAAGGTACCATCGTTGTGGAAACACCAGCGCGCCCCGCTGGACAAAAGTCGGCTCTCGAGCTTCGCACGCCCAAGATGGCTGGCGTGCGTGTGGCTTTCGTGGGTTTGGGTATGCGTGGTCACGATGCAGTGAAGCGTTTCACACACATTCCCGGCACGCACACCGTGGCACTCTGCGACTACGAAGCTAAGCGCAACGACCGTTGCCAAAAGTATCTCCGTGATGCAGGTCTTCCCCCCGCAGCGGAATACAGTGGCGAGAAGGGTTACGAAGCTCTGTGCCAGCGTAAGGACATCGATCTCGTGTACATCGCCGCTGACTGGGACCACCACTTCCCCATTGCCAAGTATGCCATGGAACAAGGCAAGCACGTGGCTATCGAAGTGCCCTCAACGATGAACCTCGAGCAATGCTGGGAACTCATCGACTTGGCAGAGAGCAAGCAGTTGCACTGCTTTATTCTCGAAAACTGCTGCTACGACTGGTTCGAGTTGAACACTCTGAACATGGCACAGCAGGGCGTATTCGGTGAAATCATCCGTGCCCAAGGTGCTTACATCCATAACCTCGACGACTTCTGGGGCTACTACTGGAAGAAGGATAAGGACGACAAGCTCGGCTGGCGTTTGCGCTACAATATGGAGAACCGTGGCGACATCTACGCTACCCATGGCCTCGGTCCCGTGGCACAAGCCCTCGACATTCACCGTGGCGACCGCATGAAGACCCTCGTGGCAATGGACACCAAGTCGTTCCACGGCGTAGAACTCGTGAAGAACATCACCGGCGAAGAGCCCAAGGAGTTCCGCAACGGCGACCACACCACAACCCTCATTCGCACAGAGAATGGTAAAAACATTGAGATCCAACACAATGTGATGACCCCTCAGCCTTACAACCGTCTTTATCAGCTCACAGGTACTCGTGGCTTTGCCAACAAGTATCCTTCTGAGGGCTACGCCGTAGACGCTGCTCAGCTCAAGGCTACAGGCTCTGCGCCAAAGGTAGACAACCTCTCTTCTCACGGCTTTATGCCCGAGAGCGAGAAGAAGGCTTTGGAAGAGAAGTACCAACACCCTATCCTCAAGAAGTATCGCAAGATGGCGAAGGAGGTTGGCGGTCACGGCGGTATGGACTTCATCATGGACGCCCGCTTGATCTACTGCTTGCAGAACGGTTTGCCCCTCGACATGGACGTTTATGACATGGCAGAGTGGTGCGCCATTGCTGAGCTTGGTGCTATCTCTATGGACAACGGTTGTACAGCTGTGACATTCCCCGACTTTACTCGTGGCGAATGGAAGAAGATCAAGGGCTATAAGCACGCCTATGCCACTCCAGAGGAGGAGGCTGCTTCAGAAGCTGCTGCCAAGGCTTACACAGAGAAGTTGAAAGCTACAGCAGCTGCTGCCTGGAAGAAATACGACGCTGCTAAGGCAAAAGCCAAGAAGGCTGCAGAGAAAGCTGCCAAGAAGGGCTAATTCTTCCTGACTCCTATTTATATATAAGGGACGTACAATGTGTGTACGTCCCTTATATTATGCCCCAATGTGCGAGCGTTCCTCTGCTGAGAAAAGGCGGAGGCGTTGTTTCGTTGCGTGGTCTGTAGTGGGTAACTCCCTTGGGCATTGCATAATGCCCTCCTCCCCTCCTTTCATCAACCCTGCCACGTCATTGCCCGCGGTGGGAGGCTCGCAATGCAAAGGCTTGGGGCAGTCGTGCTGGTGCAATGATTTGCGGTGTAGAGATGTTCAGATTGAGCGTCCTTGTTGCGTTTATCACTGCACTTGCACAGATGCCCGAAAGCGTTGCCTTGTGGGCGTCTATGGGAGGAGGAAGAAGTGGGGCACTCCTTATAATAAGATGAGACGAGCGAGCCAAGCAAAGAATATTGCTTGGCTCGCTTCGTTGTGAATGTTGGAATGGTAGGTATCGGGGCTTGGCAAACGCGCTTCTCCCCTGCCCTATTGCAGGAGCGGACGACAGGGCTAAAGTCTATAATCTCATTTCTAAACACTACGTCCAAAACCTAAAGCCTGAGAGAGCGAACGTCCCTCCCCTCTCCTATGCCTCCTCTTATTTCGGCAGGGTGACTTTGAACAGAGGGTTGTCCGTGTGTTCTTGGTAGATGATGGCTTTGAGTGTTGCCACGATGTCGGGGTGTTGAGAGGCGATGTCGTGGTCTTCGTGGAGGTCGGTGGCGAGGTCATAGAGCGCGCAGTTGCCACGGCGCACAACGAGTTTCCAGTTGCCACGGCGCACGGCAATCATGTCCGTTTCGTGAAATTCCCAATACAAATGGTCGTGTTGCATCTGTCGCCCTTTGCCCGTGAGCGTGGGGAGGAAAGAGATGCCGTCGAAATAATCCTTTTCCAAGCGAGGGTTGCGGTAGCGGGCTTGGTAGTTGTCAATGCCAGCGATGGCGCAGAAAGTCGGCATGAGGTCGTAGAATGCGAGCTGGTAGTCACTCACCTGCCCTCCCCTCACCTGCGCGGGCCAATGGACAATGAATGGTACACGAATACCGCCCTCGTGCGTGGAACGCTTCGTGCCACGGAGCAAGCCGTCGCGGTTGAAGAAAGCAGGGTCTGCCCCGCCCTCTTCGTGAGGACCATTGTCGGAGGTGAACACCACCACCGTGTTGTGCGCCAAGCCCTTTTCCTCGAGCTTTGCCATGATTTCTCCCACTTGGGCGTCCAAGCGTGTCACCATCGCTGCAAACTGCGTGTGCCCCTCCGTTGTGCCGTTGTAACGGGAGGGCACATTGTCCTTGTACGTACTCTCCGTCTCAAAGCGGTGGCGGTAGGCGTGCACGATGCTATCATCGGGCTGGGCGAGTTCG
>JBHAFO010000178.1:0-5505 GCA_041856145.1 Alloprevotella sp. | reverse complement strand
TGGGTCGCGCTACATAAATTGGAGAGTAAAATATTTTACTCTCCAATTTTTCTTTATCTGGAACAAAAGGAAGCACAAAGGGTTGGACATGAAAAAATAAATCTGTAACTTTGCCAAGCAAATTTGCTATAAGGGGAAAAATCTCCTTGTGTGATGGCGAATTAAGCACTATCTACTTAATTTAGAGTAACACATTTATCAACAATCCAAATGAAAGAAATTTCAATCAATGGCACAGCCCGTGTGGCTGGTGGTAAGAAAGCTGCAAAGGCTCTTCGTGCAGAAGGTATGATTCCTTGCGTTATCTATGGTGAGCAAAAGAATGAGCAGGGTCTCCCTGTTGCTTTCGATTTCGCCGTATCAGAGCGTGAGTTGAACAAGCTCATCTACACTCCAAACATCTACCTTGTAAACTTGACCATCGACGGTAAGACTTGCAAGGCTGTTTTGAAGGACGCTCAATTCCACGCGGTACGTGACAATGTGCTCCACGTAGACTTCTACGAAGTATCAGAGAACAAGCCTATCGTAATGGCTGTACCTGTTCAAACTGAGGGTTTGGCTGAAGGTGTTCGTGCTGGTGGTCGTTTGGCTTTGATGCTCCGTAAGCTCAAGGTTCGTGCCACTTATGCCAACATTCCAGAGAAGCTCATTGTTAAGGTTGAGCACCTCGGTTTAGGTAAGAGCGTAAAGGCTGGCGAACTCAGCTTTGAAGGTCTTGAGATTGTAACTCCTAAAGAAGTTATCGTTTGCACAATCAAGATGACTCGTGCTGCCGCTGCTGCTGCCGCTGCTGCTAAGAAGGAAGCTTAATCATCTTTTTATTATGACACATCTGATAGTAGGGCTGGGCAATATCGGTGCAGAATACGCTGATACCCGTCATAATATCGGTTTCAAAGTATTGGACGCCCTTGCAAAGGCGTCCAATCTTGTTTTTGAGGACAAGCGTTATGGCTTTGTAACTGAGATGCGACTAAAGAATAAGCAACTGCTTTTGCTGAAACCTTCCACTTATATGAACCTTTCAGGCAATGCTGTGCGCTACTGGATGGCACAGAAGAAAATCGACATTGCCAATGTGCTTGTTATTGTAGACGACCTTGCTCTCCCCTTCGGAGAAATACGTATAAAGGCTGGAGGTAGTGAGGCTGGACATAATGGGCTACGCAGTATCACACAGTGCCTTGGCACACAACAATATCCCCGCTTGCGTTTTGGCATCGGTAACGATTTTCCTAAAGGTGGTCAGGTAGACTTTGTTCTTGGGAAATTCAGCGATACGGATCTGCTCACAATGGACGAGCGCATTGAACAAGCCTGCGAAGCTATCAAAGCTTTCAGCCTCTCAGGTATCAACTTTGCGATGAATCATTACAACGGTTCAGGGAAGAAAGGCTAACTTTGTAATTGTAAATGATAGTTTCTATATAATGGAAGCCCGATTAGATAAATGGCTCTGGGCTGCGCGTATCTTCAAAACACGTACACTCGCTTCAGATGCTTGCAAGAATAATCGCATCACCATAAACGGTGCATCCTCTAAGCCTTCTCGCCCTGTCAAAGTTGGCGATGAGATCGGCGTTAAGAAATCGCCCATCGTTTATACTTTCCGTGTGAAGCAAGCCATTGAGAAGCGCGTTGGTGCAAAACTGCTGCCCGAAGTTTATGAGAATATCACAACTCCAGAACAGTATGAACTCCTCGAAATGAGTAAAATTAGTGGGTTTGTCAATCGTGCGAAAGGCACGGGACGCCCCACAAAGAAAGACCGCCGGGAGATGGAAGACTTTACGGCACCAATCTTTTTTGACGACGATTTCTTTGATGACGCTCTGGAAGACGAAGAATAGCAAACCTCACACAACTCTTTAACCCATCAATATGAAAAAATATCTCCTCATCCTCGGACTGTTAGCATTTTCTGCAAGTAGCTTCGCTCACGAACGTCCACGCCTTGTCGTTGGTATTGTAATCGACCAAATGCGCTGGGATTACCTCAACCGCTTTTCCGCACGCTATGGCGAAGGGGGCTTCAAGCGTTTGCTGAACAACGGCTTTAGTTGCGACAACTTAATGATTGACTATATTCCAACTTATACAGCTATTGGTCATACCAGCATTTGGACAGGTTCTGTTCCTTCTATTCATGGCATAGCAGGTAACGATTATATCAAAGACGGCAAGTGGGTTTATTGTACAGAGGACACCAGTGTTTCTGGCGTTGATGGCACAGGAAAAAATGTTGGTTCTGCTGGTCAGCAATCCCCTCGCAACCTACTATCTACGACTATTGGCGATGAGTTGAAACTTTTCTCAAACTTTCGCTCTAAGGTTATAGGCATAGCTCTCAAAGATCGTGCGTCTATTCTGCCTGCAGGTCATGTAGCTGATGGTGCTTATTGGATGGACAACAAAACTGGACGTTTTATCACAAGCACATTCTACCGCAATAATTTACCCGAATGGGTCAAGAAATTCAATGATGCGCGCCACATTGACAAATACTTACAAGGAGAGTGGAACACCTTGTATCCTATCAACACTTATAAGGAAAGTCAGCCCGACAACTCCCCTTACGAAGCTTGCTATGAAGGTGTGAAAACTCCCACTTTCCCCTACAATCTTTCTCAGTTGAAGAAAGACAACGGCTACGGCGTCATTCGCAATCTGCCTATGGGTACGACTCTAACTTTCGACTTGGCAAAAGCTGCTCTTGATGGGGAACAACTTGGCCAATCAGATGACCACAGCGACCTTCTTGCAATCAGTATTTCAACTACCGATTATATTGGTCACCAATTTGGTACTCATGCCATAGAGTTAGAAGATGCTTATTTGCGGTTAGACAGAGATTTGGCAAACTTCTTTACGACCTTGGATACAAAAGTTGGGAAAGACAATTACGTTGTATTCCTCACAGCCGACCACGCTGTAGCGCATAATATCTCATTCCTACAAGACAACAAGATTGGGGCAGATGCTTGGAGTAGTCGTGCTGAGCGAGAGAAGGCAAATCAATACCTCAAGCAAAAGTTTGGCGTGCGCCAGAACCTCATCCGTACACTGAGCAATTATCAGGTTTTCCTTTTCCAAGATAGCATCGCTGCTGCTGGACTTACTCGTGAAGCCGTTCGTGAAGAGGCTATCCGCTATTTCAAGAATGATAGCAAGTATGCTTATGTGATTGATATGGAGAACATTGGTCGTAATGCTGTGCCACAAACGGTACTTTCAAGAGCCATCAATGGTTATAACCGCAATCGCAGTGGTGAAATTTTCCTTGTGCTCCAACCTGGCTGGTATAGCAATAGCACGAGCAAGAACATCATTGGCACAACGCACGGGGCTTGGAACGCTTATGACGCACACATTCCTTGCATCTTCATGGGGAAAAATATTCCTCACGGTCGCAGTCAAAAGCCACAACACATGACAGACATTGCGCCAACCGTATGTGCTCTCCTTGGTATACAAATGCCAAGTGGTAACATTGGTAACGCCATTTCTGAGATTGTAGACTCTGCTCTTGACGATTAGTCCTATATTTTATTATGGAGTATGGCATCTGTGTTGATGCCATACTCCATAATTTCGTTTTTAAGGCAAAAGTGTTTCTACCCCTTGCCCCGTTTATTCTCATTTTATATATCTTTGCAACATCACGTTTCACCCTCAATTTTTACCACAATGAAGACAGACATTGAAATTGCTCACAGCACGCCCCTCGCCCATATCAGCGAAATTGCGTCTAAGATTGGTATCAACGCTTCCGACTTGGAAGAATATGGCAAGCACATCGCCAAAGTTCCCCTCCGTCTCATTGATGAAAACCCCGAGAAGCAGGGTAAACTTATCCTTGTTACAGCCATCACTGCCACCAAAGCGGGCATCGGAAAGACAACCGTGTCGATTGGCTTGGCTTTGGGTATGAACAAAATTGGTAAGCGTGCCGTTGTTGCACTTCGCGAGCCCTCCTTAGGCCCTTGCTTTGGTATGAAAGGCGGTGCAGCTGGTGGAGGCTATGCACAAGTGTTGCCTATGGAGAAAATCAATCTCCATTTCACGGGCGACTTCCACGCCATCACCTCTGCTCATAACATGATCTCGGCACTCTTAGATAACTATCTTTATCAACACCAAGCCGAAGGTTTTGGATTGAAGCAACAGCTTTGGAAACGTGTGCTTGATGTGAACGACCGTTCATTACGACAAATTGTTACAGGGCTTGGCCCCTCAACCAACGGCATACCTGCTGAAAATGGCTTTGACATCACACCCGCCTCAGAGCTGATGGCTATTCTTTGTCTTGCCACAGACGAAGCCGATCTTCGTCGCCGTGTAGAGAACATCCTCTTGGGCTATACCTATGATGGAAAGCCTTTCACAGTGAAAGAGCTTGGCATTGCAGGGGCAATCGTAGCTTTGCTCAAAGACGCAATCCAACCTAACTTGGTGCAGACTACGGAGCAAACACCTGCTTTTGTGCACGGTGGCCCTTTCGCCAACATCGCTCATGGATGCAACTCCCTCTTTGCTACAAAGATGGCACTCTGCCACAGCGACTACACCATTACAGAAGCAGGCTTTGGAGCGGATCTCGGTGCTGAAAAGTTCTACGATATTCTTTGTCGCAAGAGCGGTTTGCAACCAGCACTCACCGTTCTCGTAGCCACGGCTCAAGGCTTGAAAATGCATGGTGGTGTGCCATTGGAGGAAATCAAGAAACCCAATCTCGAAGGACTTCGCGCAGGTCTTGCCAATTTGGACAAACACGTCGAAAATCTCCGCAGCTTTGGTCAGACCGTGCTTGTAGTCTTCAACAAGTTTGCCACAGACACTCCCGAAGAGATGGCACTTTTGGGTGAACACTGTCAAAGCATAGGTGCACCATTCGTTGTCAATACAGCCTTCGCAGAAGGAGGCGAAGGTGCAAAGGAAATGGCACAACTCGTAGTAGATACTATTGAGAGACAGCCCTCACAACCTCTCCGCTTTGCTTACGAAGATACGGACACTATTACCACCAAAGTGGAGAAAGTGGCAAAGAATATTTATGGCGCACGCTCCGTCTCTTTCAGCCCTGCGGCTAAGAAACAGATCAAGCTCGCAGAGTCGCTCGGCTTCTCTCACTTCCCCATCTGCATCGCTAAGACGCAGTACAGTTTCTCTGCCGATGAGAAACGCTATGGTGTTGCCAAGGACTTTGACTTTGAGATTCGTGATATTGTTATCAATGCAGGCGCAGAAATGATTGTTGCCATCTCTGGCACTCTCCTCCGTATGCCTGGCTTGCCAAAAATCCCACAAGCCAACTTCATTGATGTCATCAACGGCGAAATCACAGGGTTAAGCTAAATTTCAAAGAGGAATTTTCTAACATTTCTCCTCCTATAATAATAGCGGACGTACAAAAGTATTGTACGTCCGCTTTCTTTATAATATACTCCTTCATCAACAGGATCTCTGACGAAAGAGTCTCCTTTTAGCTTATAGTATTGGTAG
>JBHAFO010000177.1:0-2680 GCA_041856145.1 Alloprevotella sp. | reverse complement strand
CCAACGTATCCTGGAGGTGCACCAATCAGACGGCTGGTGTTGAACTTCTCACTGTACTCGCTCATGTCAATACGAATGAGCGAATCTTTTGTCCCGAACATGAATTCCGAGAGAGTTTTCACCAAATGGGTTTTACCTACGCCCGTAGGACCAACAAACATAAACGTGCCGATGGGACGATTGGGGTCTTTGAGTCCTAAGCGGTTGCGGGTGATGGCACGCACCACCTTTTCTATTGCCTTGTCTTGTGCAATAACTTTGGTCTCCAGTGCCGAGCGTAAGCCACGTAACTGGATGCTTTCTTCGTTAGCAACCTTTTGCAAGGGCACGCCACTCATCATAGCGACCACTGTTGCCACGTCTTCCTTGTCTACGATTTCACGTTGTTCGGCAGTACTTTCTTTCCAAGCTTTGAGTTTAGCGTTCAAAGCCTCTGTGACCTGCAAGGCTTGGTCGCGGAAGTCGGCAGCTTTCTCGTAGTCTTGCGCCAAAGCAGCCTCCACCTTTTCTTTTTTCAAGCGAGCAACCTCATGTTCCAAATCAGTAATCTCTTGGGGAATGTCGCTACCTGCAAGAATGTGTTTTCGGCTTCCAGCTTCGTCCAAGGCATCGACAGCTTTGTCGGGGAAACTGCGATCTGTGATATACCGCTCTGTGAGAGAAACGCAAGCCATAAGGGCATCTTCGGTGTAGGTCACATTGTGGTGCTCCTCGTAGCGTGAGCGTAAATTTTTGAGAATGTCCAAAGTTTCCTCAGCAGTGGTTGGTTCAAGAATAATCTTTTGGAAACGGCGTTCCAAGGCTCCGTCCTTCTCAATCGTCTTGCGGTATTCATCAAGGGTGGTTGCACCGATACATTGGATTTCTCCACGCGCCAAGGCGGGCTTTAGTATGTTGGCTGCATCCAAAGACCCTGCGCCAGCTCCTGCACCAACGATGGTGTGAATCTCATCGACGAAAAGTATGATCTCGGGGTGGCGGTGTAGCTCGTCTACAAGTTGGCGCAGACGCTCTTCGAACTGTCCACGAAACTGCGTGCCAGCGACCAAACTGGACATGCTGATGGAGATGATGCGCTTGTCTAAGAGCGAGCGTACCACCTTGCGTTGTACAATCAGCTGTGCCAAACCTTCAGCCAAAGCACTCTTACCCACGCCAGGCTCGCCAATGAGCACAGGGTTGTTCTTCTTGCGACGGCTAAGGATTTGCGCCATGCGCTCCAACTCCTTTTGTCGCCCAACTATAGGGTCTAATAGGTTGTCTTCCGCTGCCTTTGTTAGGTCGCTACCATAGGCGTCAATCGTAGGCGTATCGCTCTGTGTCTTGTCGCCCTTGGCTGTGTTCTGAGTAGCATTCTGATTGTCCTTAGATCCAAAGTCAGGCTCTTTATCGGCAGGGAAACTATAAGAATTAAGGGGAGTCTGTCGTTCGTTCATTGCTGAGGCAATTTTGTCATAAGTAATGTTTTCACGCTCCAATATTGTACGCCCTTCATTGGCGTCATCTTTGAGAAAAGCCAACAGGAGATGCTCTTCGCTCGTGGCGACATTCTTGTTCTTGGCTTCAAGGAAAGAAAGTTGTACGATGCGCATTGTATCGGCATTCATTGCCAATTCTCTCTCAGAAAAGCTATGATTGGAGGTGCGATATTTTTCTTCAATCTCTTGTTCTAACGCACTTGGCGAAATATGTAAACGTTCTAAGGCTGTGAGTGCCTTGTTCCCTTTGTCTTTGAGCATTGCCACCAAAAGATGAATCGGCTCAATGCTATTGGCATGGTAGTGATGAGCCACTTCTTTGCTTTGGCGAAGTATCAGCGAAAGACGAGGAGTGATGGGGGATATATTATCTGTCATTTCAATCTGCGTCAATAAACTATAGTTCGGTCTTATCCTTTTATATAGTAACAACATATATGCCAAAGAAGATGCGCCTCAAGGTGATTCTATCAGAAAAGCTCTTTCTTGCAACACGGCAAGAAAGAGCTTCCTTGAATTGTCGTTGAGTCAGTGTCGTTTAAGCACGACGGCCATACTGTTCATCGAGGTTGAAGATAGCTGTTTCGCCCATCTTGCGGATACGATCAACGATACTGCTGGCAGTTGCCTCTTCTTCAACTTGCTCACGCACAAACTGCCAGAGGAAGTCTTGTGTGGCTTTGTCGCCCTCAGCGGTAGCGAGGTCGAGCAAACCATCAATGCTCTTACTGATATAGCATTCGTGCTTGTACGCATCTTCGAAAGCGTTGAGGGGGCTGTCCCAAGTGAGTTTCACATCGTTGATAGAACTAACTTGCGCTGTGCCACCACGCTTGATCAGAAAACCTGCCATTTGATAGGCGTGATCCATTTCTTCTGCGCTTTGCTTTTTCATCCAAGTGGAGAAGCCGTCAAAGCCTTCTTTGTCGAAATAGAAAGCCATCGACAAGTAGAGATTGGCTGAATGCATCTCACGAGCAATCTGCTCATTGAGTGCCTTTTCAAGAGTTGCTGAAATCATAAATCTAAATTGTTATGTCCTGTATGTTATATGTCCTTATAACAAGAGCAAAGATACAAATTCTTTTGGAAGTATCACATCCGATAATAAAAGGAATATGGTCTTGCCTTGAAAAAGTTGGAATGACTTTTCTAAGGCAAGACCATATATTATAATCTGTAGCTTTTATTCTTGTCCAGGT
>JBHAFO010000176.1:0-4936 GCA_041856145.1 Alloprevotella sp. | reverse complement strand
CCCTCGATGGGCGAAGAAATACCCTTTACTGCCAAAGCTACGGGGTCAACGGAAGTGCGCACGTCCAAGGGACCATCGATGATCGCCTCGCCCCATTCGCCACGGCGAGCACGCTCCGCAATTTGTCGATAATGGAGGGTTCGTGGAAATTTCTCCGACACCTCTTCCGTGAAGTGGGTAAGGGCGATGCGAGGAGTAGAGATACCGAAGGCACGTGCCACGCTCACAGCATAGTCCACCTGCCTTTCTCGTTGTGCATCAGTGGGTTCTGGTAAAACGGCAGAGTCTGTGAAGAAGAGCAACTTACCGTAAGTTTGCGCCTGTGAGACTGCGATGTGTGTCAGCACTTCTCCTTGGGGCAAGAGTCCACGCTCTTTGTGCAACACAGCACGGAGCAATTCCGAAGTGTGTACTAAGCCTTTCATCAGGAAATCCGCCTCTCCATCTCTCACGAGGGCTACGGCTGTTTCCGAAGCATTCAATCCGTCCCGTTCAGCCACGTGTGCCACACGGTCAGGATGCAGGCGAAAGTCGGGATAATTGTCGAAGTCGGGACATTTTCCCACGAAGATGATTTTTGCAAAACCGCCTACCAAAGCACGGTGAAGGGCATCTATGGTCGAAGCATCTATACCATCGACAACGGCGATGCGTACCAAGCGTTCCGACTCACGGAGGCGGGCAAACATTTGGTCAAAGTTTAGAATAGAACTCATAGCATGGTCTTTTGAGAGATACTATACATATTATAATGGAAACCCTGCACGCCTTTTCTCCCTGCGCAGAGCGGGCGAAGAGGGTGCAGGGCTGTTTTGTTTCAAGCAGTCATAGGCGATTATGGCTGAGGGTGAATGGCATCTCGGAGCTGGAGAAGAGCTTTCTCGATGATACTCCGGGGCGCACCCACATTGAGGCGCATATATCCTTCTCCGCCAGGACCAAAACTTGCCCCCGTGTTCAGTGCCAAATGGGCTTTGTCCACGAAGAGTTTGGCGAGTTCCTCTGTGTTCAAGCCCAAGGCACGACAGTCGAGGAAGACGAGGAACGAAGCCTCGGGACGCATAATTTTAATCTCGGGGATTTCACGGCGGAGGAAGTCGTCCACAAAGTCGATATTCTCCACGATGTAGGCTTTCACAGCGTTGAGCCACTCCTCGCCGTGAGTATAGGCAGCAACCAATCCTTCGTAAGAAAAAATGTTACCCTCCGAGAGTTCCGATGCTGCGAGGAAGTTATAGAATTTCTGACGGAGCGTTTCGTTGACCACCACGGCATAGGACGATGCCAACCCTGCGATGTTGAAAGCCTTACTTGGCGCCATGAAAGTGATGCTGATGCGTGCTGCCGCTTCGCTCACTGTGGCAAAGGGCAAGTGCTTGAAGGGAGCGTGCGTCAGGTCGGCATGAATTTCGTCCGAGATGACCACTACGCCAGCCTTTTCGCAGATGTCGGCAAGACGGCAAAGCTCCTCTTTCGACCACACTCTGCCACCTGGATTGTGAGGGTGGCAAAGAATGAACACCTTGCAACCTTGGATTTTTCTTTCAAAATCGTCCCAGTCGATGTGGAAGCGTCCGTCACGTTCCACCAAGGGCGAGAACACCACCTTCCTGCCTGTGCACTCTGTCACGTTGAAGAAAGGGCTGTACACGGGAGGCGTCATCATCACACGGTCGCCCTCCTCGGTGAAGCAATGAAGCACGTAGGCAATGCCCCGCACGATACCTGGAATGAAAGTGAGCATTTCGTGCGTCACCTTCCAATCGAAGCGTGTGTCCAGCCAGCCTTCGATGGCTTTGTACCAGCAGTCGCACCGCCCCGTATAGCCCAGCACTTCGTGTTCCAAGCGTTGGCGCAATGCCTCGATGATGAAGCCAGGCGCACGGAAGTCCATGTCTGCAATCCAAAGAGGCAGGAGTCCATCCTGCTTGAACGCTTGGGGATATAAATCCCACTTGATACATTTCGTGCCTTTGCGGTCAATGATTTCGTCGAAATTGAACTTCATTTTCGGAGATAAGATTAAAAAGTGAGAAGTATTCAAAGCCCTTCTTTGGCATTTGCCTCCAAGAGTTCGAGCTGTGCTGCCAGCATTTTGAGCAGGGGCATCTGTGCGCCATGGGCTTCAGCCAAAGCAATCGGGCGGTGGTAGAGATATTCTATTTCCATTGGGCGGTGAAACTCAAAGTCGAGCTTCATACTTGGCGAATAGGGCGTCATCGCTTCAGTGTAAGCGATGGAAGCATCAATTGTAGCCTGTGTCAAGGCAGTAACACCGCAGGCTTGTGCGCCAGCGACCACTTCTCGCATCATAGCCTCTACCAAAGCCCTTGCGTGTGGCTCTTTTACTGTGCGGTCGGTCGTCGTGCGCATCACGGTGCATAGCCCATTAAACGGCATATTCCAAAGGGCTTTTCCCCAGCGGGCGGTGGCATGGTCCATGGTCTTTGCTGGCAGTTCGGCATGGTTGAACACTTCTGCCAACTGCTCTACCTCTTCCGGGGTCGAGGAGTAGGAGGCGAGGTTGATGCTCCCATTCTGCTGATGGCGGATAAAGCCTTCGGCAGGCTTGTCCACGCAGATAAAAGCCAGACCACCCACCAGCCGTGCCTCTGGCACTAAACCTTGCGTTGCCTCCTCTACGCCAACACCATTTTGAATCAGCACCACCTGCGTGTTCTCCTTGAGGAGTGGGGGCAACAGCTCGGCAAGGAGCGATTGTTGTGTGGTTTTCAGAGCCACGATCACAACGTCCACTTTGGGCATCTCCTCTACCTTATTATACGCCTGCACCTCGGGAAGGGCGAAGTCGCCTTGAAACGACTGCACCTTCAAGCCGTGCGTCCGCACATAATCGTAATCGGAACGCAGGAGGAAATGCACCTCGTGCCCTGCCCGCTGCAGCTTTGCGCCATAATAGCCTCCAATAGCCCCTGTGCCAATGATAGCAAAAGAAAGTTGTGCCATATCGTTAGTCGTTTGTAGCCGTTCGACGAGCGAGCATCTTCACTACATAGGAACATTCAGCCACGAGCTGAATGTTTTCAGCTTCCACGTGTTCAAAGAGGGCTTCGACCAGTTTCTGTGCCACCTGCTGACCACGATATTCGGGCGACACCTCCGTATGGTCTGCCACCCAAGTGCCGTTTTCAATGCGATAAGAACAAACACCTGCCAACACTTCATCATCGTAAGCAACGAAGCGTTGCGCCTCTGGCTCAAAACGAATTTCTATCATAGTTTGTAACTTTTGTTTGCCCAAAGATACAAAGAATGTTCCACTGCAACAAAGGGAATCTCCTCCCTTTTTCTTTTCACACCGTCCCATGCTCGAGAACGCCGCTGCGCCATCTGTAGGTAGAGCCTATGATGCAATAGTTCCAAGCTGTTGGTTGCGGAAAATAGAACCCCTACCTTTGCATCATCAAACAATAACAACAAAACAATTTAGATTATGAGTAACGTACTTCAACTCAACCGTTTGCAAAACGTAGAACAGGTGGTTTCTGCACTCGAACAACTCTTGGCAGACTACCAAGTTTATTACACCAATCTCCGAGGCTTTCACTGGAATGTCCAAGGGCATGCTTTCTTCCAGCTCCACGAGGCTTTTGAAAAGAAGTATGACAGCGTGGCAGACAAAGTGGACGAGATTGCAGAGCGCATCCTTCAGCTCGGTGGCACTCCCACTGCACGCTTCAGCGACTACCTCAAGGTTTCGCGCATCCAAGAGGCTGGCGTGGAACATAGCGGTTGCGCTTGCGTGAAGAACATCATTGAAACAACAGCTTTCCTCCTCGACGAGCAACGCAAGATTGTGAAGCTCGCTGGCGAAGTGGGCGACGACACCACTGTTGCCCTCCTCGGCGATTACATCCGTGAGCAAGAAAAGGAAATCTGGATGCTCGCTGCCTTCACAGCCGAAGCTGAAAGCTGCTGCAAGGGTTAATAACCTTCCAACCCAACAGCCTTGAGGGGTGGTTCTTACCCCTCTTTTCATCACTGGTCCGCCATTTCTCAAGTCTCGACAAGGGGCAGAGAAATGGCGGATTGATTGTGTTGTTTGGTCGGGGAGGGGGAAAGCGTTTTCCTGCCTTTCGTTTGCTCAGAAGATTGCCGAGGAAATGTAAGAACGCTTGCAGGGTAATATCTTGAGGCTGCGTAGCGACGGAGTAAGCATTCCACGACGTTGGGGGACGCTTAGTCTTTCGTTCATGGGCGATGTTCGTCATTTCTGCGGACGCTCAAACCGAGTGTCCCTACACTGTTCTCTTATGCACCAGCACCACTATCGCAAGGCGCTGCCCTGCAGCCTGAATGCCCCTCTTTTCTGAACCATTTTCAGTGCGGGCAAGCACAGATAGACGCTCTTCCCCAGCGCCCTTCCATGCCTCCCAATTTTATAATCTCCAACAATCTTTAACACGCCGATGCTTCGTGTAAAATCGCCTTGCGCAGGTTTTAATTGCGGGAAGGCTTGGAAAAAATCCTGGAAGGCTCGGAGAAATTTCGGGAGGCGTAGGACGGATTTTCTTCTTGCGCTGCTTGGAAACGCTTCTTTCGGGGCAAAAAGTAAGGGAAGACGGTTGTTCCGCAACCATCTTCCCTTTGGGTTACTGCAAAGATAATACTTCTGCGCGCCGAAAGCAAGGGCAAGTGTTGCGAAATCCTAAAGACGGATGCCGTCTTTAAGACTTTGGGAAAAGCAGACCGCTGTTCGGCTTTCCGTCCTCGGCATTCGTTGGCAGTGCTTGCTTATCAGCCGTTGAATAACTACCTTTGTAGGCAAAATATCAGACTTAGAAACGATGGAAATAGCCCCTCAACAGCTCGACGATGAGGTCAGCTTCAAATTGTATATGCTCAACCGCTTGTTTCAACAAGCCTATCAAAACTTCCTCTGCCCTTTGAATTTGACCTATCCGCAATATCTCGT
>JBHAFO010000175.1:0-2506 GCA_041856145.1 Alloprevotella sp. | reverse complement strand
GTGGAGGGTGTCCGACACGCCTTCATAGAGAGAAACGTTGCCAGCAGCGATTTCGTCGAACTCACTGCGGTACAATTCGCAAGCCCGCTCTGCTTCTTCTTCGCTCATGCCGATGTTGCGGTACATATCCAAGAGAGCAAGTCCAATGCCTGCACGGATCTGCTCTGCCGTTTGCTGTGGATAGCCGAGGCGGTCGAGCGTCAGTTGGAAGGTGCGTACAATGCTGCCCTGCGTGTCTGCAATCGTGCCGTCGAAGTCGAAAATGTATAGTTGGGGAGGATTCATATAATAAGCCCCCTCCCGTCCCTCCTCAAGGGGGGGGATGCCTCAGACTTGCGAAGTTTTTCCCTTTTTGCCAAAGTGGGTAGGGCTAAGAAAAAGAGCCTACTTTGAAAAATCCGTGGCGAGAAAAAGTTGGTCGAAGACGCACTCCGCAACTTTGGGGGCTTCCTTCTCTGAGGGGGGACGGAGGGGGCTGAATTTGGTTGGTTTGTACTGTTCCTTTATGCCTTACTTCACCGTGATCAAGAAATAGTTTTTCTTGCCCTTCTGCACCAAGAGGTACTTACCATCGAGGAGATCTTTTTCTTCAATCACCTGGTCGAAAGTCGAGAGCTTTTCCTTGTTCAAGCTCACGCCTCCGCCTTGTGTGAGTTTGCGCATCTCACCCTTAGAAGGGAAGCATTGCGTGGTCTCAGCAAAGAGGTCTACGGCTTTTGCACCGATGGCTTGTTCACGGCTCACCTCAAAGCGTGGCACGCCATCGAAGACTGAGAGCAACGTTGCCTCGTCCAAGCGTGTGAGACTTTCCTTGGTGGCTTTCCCGAAGAGGATGTTGGACGCCTCAACTGCCAACTCGTAGTCCTCACGACCGTGTACCATCGTGGTTACTTCCTCGCCCAAACGCTTTTGAAGAATGCGACGACCTGGGTCTTGCGCATGCTCAGTCACAAGGGCAGTGATTTCCTCTTGTGTGAGGTCGGTGAAAATCTTGATGTAACGTTCGGCGTCTTCGTCTGCCACGTTCAACCAAAATTGATAGAACGTATAAGGCGTGGTGTAGTTGCGGTCGAGCCAAATGTTGCCCTGCTCTGTTTTTCCGAACTTACGACCGTCGCTCTTTTTGATGAGCGGGCAAGTGAGGGCAAAGGCTTGGGCTTCGCTCCCGAGGGTGCGACGGATGAGTTCCGAGCCTGTGGTGATATTTCCCCATTGGTCAGAACCGCCCATCTGGAGCTTACAGTTCTTATTCTTATAAAGGTAGAGGAAGTCGTAGCCTTGCAAGAGCTGATAGGAGAACTCCGTGAAACTTAAACCATCGCGTGCCTCGCCATTAAGACGCTTCTGCACGCTCTCCTTCGCCATCATATAATTGACCGTGATGTGCTTGCCGATGTCGCGGATAAAGTCCAAGAAGTTGTAATCCTTCATCCAGTCGTAATTGTCCACGAGTTCCGCCTTGTTGGGCGCATCGCTTTCAAAGTCGAGGAAGCGAGCGAGCTGTGCCTTGATGGCAGACTTGTTGTGCTCGAGCTGCTCGAGGGTGAGCAGGTTGCGCTCCTGACTTTTACCAGAGGGGTCGCCAATCATACCCGTTGCGCCTCCCACGAGTGCCAAAGGCTTATGCCCTGCGCGCTGGAAGTGGCGGAGCATCATCACGCCACAGAGGTGACCGATATGCAAAGAGTCGGCAGTTGGGTCAATGCCCACGTAAGCAGTTACCTGCTCCTTTGCCAAGAGTTCTTCTGTGCCTGGCATGAGCTGATGCACCATGCCACGCCAAGTAAGTTCTTCTACAAAATTCATTATCTTGCTATTTATGATGTCTATTTGAGGGTACAAAGATACGAGTTTCTGGCGGATCTGCAATCACAAGTTGCGGGCGCATAGCAGAAACTATGCGCCCGCATTTTATAAGAGAGCTTGCTGTCATGGCTGCGCCTTGTTGTCAAAAGTTTTACCCCGATTGGTGGTGTTCCAAGAGGGGAACTCTTTTGAGTGCAACCGTTAGTGCTTGCTCTGCCACAGCCTTCTCTTGCTTGTCGGAGACATCAGAGCAAAGGGAGCGTTATTTGAAGGGGAACACCAATCCAAAGTTGATATGCCCATTGCCGCTATTTACAGGAATTCCCTCCTTGGAAAGTTTGCCCACAAAGCGGTCGGCAGCCACATAGAACTGGCAAAATGGGGCATTCAGCGTGAGCATACCACCGAAGGTCGTTCCCGTGGTGGCAAAAGACGTATTCAGTCCGACCTCAATCGCTTTGATGGGGCGAATGCGGGACGCCAGCATGAGCTGGGTGCGACTGAATTTGCCTGCCATGCGCTGGGTGAACAACAGTCCGAAGCTCAAACGATCGTAGGCAGGGAGTGTGTATTCTCCACCAAGGTTGAATGTCGTGGCAAGAGAGGAAGTCTTGCCCTTTTTAGACGTTTCGTAAAGACTGAGCATATTCTCAAAATCGTCGCTGATACGCTCCCACTCATCACCAAGATCCTTGCTCTC
>JBHAFO010000174.1:0-3788 GCA_041856145.1 Alloprevotella sp. | reverse complement strand
GGGCTTGGCTTTTGAAGGTTTGAACAATGTGTCTAACACGCCGAACAATATGCTCATTATCTTGAATGATAATAATATGAGCATTGACCAAAGCGTGGGGGGAATGAAGCAATATCTGCTGAATCTGAACACGCGCAATAAATATAACTTCCTCAGAAATAAAATATCTCGCAAGCTCTCTTCTTGGGGATTGCTCAATGATAGTCGTCGCCGAAGTATCCTGCGCTTCAACAATTCAGTGAAGTCGTTCATCTCCAACCAGCGCAATATTTTTGAGGGACTCGACATTCGCTATTTTGGTCCCGCTAATGGGCACGACGTGATAGAGTTGGTGCGCATTCTCCAAGAGGTAAAGGATATGCAAGGCCCTAAACTTTTGCATTTGCATAGTATTAAAGGTAAAGGCTATGCGCCTGCAGAAGAAGAGGCTACGGTTTGGCACGCTCCAGGCAAGTTTGACGTGGAAAGTGGAGAGCGCATCGTTACCTCAACCTCTGGTCAGCCACCGTTGTTCCAAGAAGTGTTTGGACACACCCTCCTTGAGTTGGCAGAGCAGAATGAGAAGATTGTGGGCGTAACGCCTGCGATGCCCACAGGTTGCTCTATGAATATTATGATGGATGCCTTGGGCGAACGCACTTTTGATGTTGGAATTGCCGAAGGACACGCTGTAACGTTCTCTGGCGGTATGGCGAAAGATGGACTTCTGCCTTTCTGTAACATTTACTCGGCTTTTGCACAACGTGCCTATGATAACCTCATTCATGACGTAGCACTTTTGAAACTCCCCGTGGTACTTTGTCTCGATCGCGCAGGCTTGGTGGGACAAGATGGACCTACACACCACGGTGTTTTCGATATTCCTGCTCTGCGTCCTGTGCCTAATCTGACGATTGCCTCGCCCTATGATGAATTGGAATTGCGCCGACTGATGTATACCGCGCAGTTGCCTAATAAAGGAACATTCGTTATCCGCTATCCACGTGGAGCTGGACGTCGTGCTGATTGGCATTGCGCCTTTGAGGAAGTTCCTGTAGGCAAAGGTCGCATGCTCAAGGACGGCAAAGATTTAGCTTTTATCTCCTTTGGTCCAATCGGAAATATTGCTGCCGATGCCATTCGTGAGTTTGAGGACAATAGTGGACGCACGATTGCGCACTATGATTTGCGCTTTGTGAAACCTTTAGACGAAGAGATGCTGGCTGAGATTGGACAACGCTTCGATAAGATTATTACACTCGAAGATGGTGCTCGCCAAGGTGGCGCAGGCTCTGCCGTATTGGAATGGCTGACAGATCATAACTATCATCCGCAGTTGGTGCGTATGGGCATTCCCGACGAGTTTATAGAGCACGGTAGTGTTGATGAATTGCAACAGCTTGTAGGCATAGACAAGGCTGGCGTTTTGAAAGCTATCGACAACATTCTCCGGTAGGAGTTAAGGACACAGATTAAACTATGAATATCATTATTGCTGGCGCTGGCGCAGTTGGTTCGCACTTGGCGAAACTGCTCTCGCGAGAGAAGCATAATATTGTGGTGGTAGACGAAGATGCGGAACGTATTGAACGCATCGACAGTCAGCTTGATGTGCAAGGCCATGTTGGGCAACCGATGTCTATTTTCACGCTCAAAGAGATAGACGCAGCCCATGCGGATCTCTTTGTAAGTGTGACAACAGATGAGGCACACAACTTGGCGACCTGTATGTTGGCGCATAAACTTGGCGCAAAGAAGACGATTGCCCGTGTGGATAACGAGGAGTTTGTAACAGCCGATACGCAAGAATTCTTTAAGTCCGTAGGTATTGACTCGACCTTCTATCCTGAGCAGATGGCTGCGAAGGAGATCATGGCTGGCATGAAGCGTAGTTGGATACGCCAATACTACGAGTTTAACGAAGGTAAATTAGTTCTCTTTGGGGTTAAAGTGCGCCAAGGTGCTCCGCTCTTGGAGGGCAATCGCCCGATTTATGAAATTGCGCCCCAAGATGCGCCTTATCACATTGTTGCGATTAAGCGTGCTGGCAGTACGCTCATTCCCCGAGGCAACACCACCTTGCAAGACCGTGATTTGATTTACTTTATGACCACGCCCGAGTACCTGAATACGGTTCGGGAGCTTGTGGGCAAGGAAGAGTATAAGGAAGTGCAATGCCTCTTTGTCGTTGGTGCGGACGATACCACGCGTCAGCTCATTCGTATGATCCCCAAAGGCATGCACGTGAAAGTCTTTGAGGGGTCAAATGCCAAGCGCAAGATCTTGCTCAGAGAGATGAACAATAATCAAGTAACTATTTTCCGTAGCGACGGTCATGATATTGACCTTTTGCGTGAAGAGGGCTTAGAGCATGCCCAAGCCTTTGCCGCTTTGAGTGGAAATTCGGAGGAAAATATCCTTTCGTGCTTGGTTGCAAAACAAGCTGGTGTCCGTAAAACGGTGGCAATGATAGACAACTTGGATTATTTGCCATTGGCAGAGAAGCTCGATATCGGCACTGTCGTGAACAAGCCAATCTTCGTAGCAGGTAAGATCTATGAGATGATGCTCAAAGCCGATGTGGCAAGTGTGAAGAGCTTGACTGTGGCGCAAGCCGATGTGGCAGAGTTTCATGTGGCAGAGAATGCACCTATTACAAAGAAGAAGGTTTGCGAGCTCAAACTGCCTGAGAATGTGACTCTCGGTGGACTTGTGCGTAACGGTGAGGGTATGCTCATCAATGGTAATACCCAAATTCAAGCAAAAGACACTGTGGTTGTGTTCTGTCTTATCAACACGGTCAATAAGTTGGAGAAGCTCTTCAACGAAGAAAAATCCTTCTCTCTATTCTAAGCCTTAGAGGCGACGACTGAAACAAGTATGCTTAACTTCAGAATCATATTCCACGTTCTTTCTTCGGTTATTCTTGTGGAGGCAGTGATGATGGCTGTCTGCTCTGTGGTGGGCTATGCCTATGAAGAGGAGAATTGGATGTTCTATCTCGGACTGCCAACGCTTGGGGCAACCGCCTTGGGCTTTATTTTCCGTTATTTGGGACGCCATGCACGTAACAAGATGGGACGCAGAGAAGGCTATTTCTTAGTGGTCGCAACTTGGTTGCTCCTATCACTGATTGGTTCATTTCCCTTAATGATGAGCGGTGCAGAACCACGCTTCTCTTGCGCATTCTTTGAACTCATCTCTGGATTTACAACTACGGGCGCTTCAGCCATGAGCAGTATTGAAGATGTGCCACACTCCCTCTTACTTTTCCGAAGCATTGCCCACTGGATAGGCGGATTGGGAATTCTCTTCTTTACTCTCGTGCTCATTCCTTCAATGAACACCAGCGATATGCGCATCCTTGCCGCTGAATCGACGGGCGTTCAAAGCACAAAACTCCATTCGCATGTGAGTACAACTGCGCGCTGGATTTGGGGCGTGAACATTCTCTTAACCACGCTCTGCACTTTGGGCTACTATTTTTCGGGAATGACCTTTTTCCAAGCCATTAACCACGCTTTTTCGACCATAGGCACGGGTGGTTTCTCTACGGAGCAACAAAGTATTGCCACCTTTCATTCTCCAGCAATAGAGTGGATTGCCATTGTATTTATGTTCTTGGCAAGCATCAACTTCACCCTCTTTTATCTTTTACTCATCAAGCGGAAAGTGAAGAAAGTCCTTGCCGATGCAGAATTACGATTCTTCCTCTTCTTTTTTGCAACAATGATTGCTGTCATTACAGCCATTCGGTTCTTTAACACCGACACGCCATTGTTGGACAATCTTCGTAGCAGTGCCTTCTC
>JBHAFO010000173.1:0-9634 GCA_041856145.1 Alloprevotella sp. | reverse complement strand
TTCATGCCTGCCCTCCAAAGTCCGTGGTTCATTCCTCACGTGATTGTTTACATCCTTGCTTATGCCCTGCTCGGAGCGGCAACCATCGTTGCGACCTATCTGCTGTTTGCACGAACCTCAACTCCGCACAACAAATTGCGCCTCTGCGATCACCTAACCGCCTTGGGCGTGGCGTGCCTGACCCTCGGAATGCTCCTCGGGGCTGTTTGGGCGAAAGACGCATGGGGACATTATTGGACTTGGGATCCTAAGGAAATTTGGGCAGCCCTCACTTGGAGCATTTACCTCCTATATATCCATTTCCGCCACTACGCCCCTCAGCATTGGCGCACCGCCCTATTGCTCCTCCTCATCGTCTTCGTCGCCTTACAAATCTGCTGGTGGGGCATCAACTACTTACCCTCTGCCATCGCCACGAGCGTGCATGTGTATTGAGAAGAAGACAAAATTGGTTCTATCACCTATCAAAAAACGCCTGTATGCCCTCTTGCAAGCTCAAGCATCATTGCCAACGGTATTAGGGAAGTTCAAACCGAGCGTCTCTACATCGATCATCTACTGCGCCAGCACGACTGTCTAAAGACATAGCCTTGCAAACGCTCTTACAGCAACGTCAATTTATACGCGAACAATGCAAAGTTATCCAGGAAGAGAGATTCGATTTTTTATTTCGCTTATTTAATAAACTACTTGCATTCCGCTTTGAAATTTATTATCTTTGCAGTAACCCAAGAGGGCGAGATGGCTGCTTTAGTCATCTCGCCCTTTATTTTTCGATGAAATCGGCAATTTTTATCTGCGCATCCCGTAAATTCTTCTTGCGCCTGACGGATTTCCACCAAGGCTTGCAGGAATTTTTCCAAGCCTTGGCGGAATTTTTGGAGGCGTAGAAAGGTTTTTCTACACCGCCTCAAAAGTTAAACTTTATATATTCTCGTCGAATGATGAGGGCTTACAATTCGCCCCTGCATCTTGCGCTAAAAATCGGCAAGGGAAGTTGGAAGAAGGCGTAACCTATCCGTAGACCATAGGAGCTTTTTCAGAAAAAGTCTACGGCTGAAAATTATGACAACTACAATGGAAAGCAAGGCTGAAAGCATGCAAAATTCCACGCCTGCCATCACCAACCGTCAATCACCATTCTAAAATATTCTGCCGCTTTGCGAGCACGCGACACAGCCTCTATCGCTCGTTCTGCCATGGGTTGAAAATTTCCTAATCCGTTCACCACAAAGACCTATGCCTGTTCCCAGTTATAAAGCCATCGGTGGGAGCGACTTTTCCAAGCATGGACGAAGCAACGTTAGTTATCCTCAAATTCACAGGAGATATTCCACTCAAATTCTTGCTCTATCGGGCAAGAAAGCGTAAATTTGCAACGGAATTAAAATTCTCAACTAAAACGATTTTCCACAATGGACGATTATTACGCGAGTAGGATTGATTGAGTGATGCAGCAGTGGTGACGGATGTCAAGGCTCTGTATCCCCTTTTTCAATGCGTTGAACTCAGAGCAAGATTGACTATGCGAACTTACTGGAACTACAATAAAACCTTGCGTACTCTCGACGAGTGGCAACCAAACGTTTGGACACAAGTGACCTGCCCCACAGAGGAAGATGAAGAATTCCTCTGCGAAAAACTGGGTATCCCCTCCTATTTCTTAGACGACATCCGAGATAAAGACGAGCGCTCCCGCTACGAATACGAAGAGGGCTGGACGCTCATCATCCTCCGCATACCTTATGTAAAAGAGGTGCGCTCACGCACACCGCACACCACGATTCCGCTGGGTATCATTCTCAACAAAGACGTGTGCGTGACGGTTTGCAACTATGAGACCAATATGATGATCGACTTCGTGTCCTACCAGCAAAAGCGCGGGCAGGGTTTCACGGACTCGGTCGATCTCACATTCCGCCTCTTCCTCTCCGCAGCCGTGTGGTACTTGAAGCGACTGAAACAGATTTCGGCTCTGATCGAAGAAGCAAAGCGGAGTCTTGACGAAACCATCGACAACGAAGACCTCATCGGGCTTTCACGCCTACAAGACAGTTTGACTTACTTCGTCACCTCCATTCGTGGCAATGAGACCCTGCTTTCCAAACTCAAGTTCAAACTTCCTGTGGACGAACTTGACGCAGACCTTATCGAGGACGTGACCATTGAGATGAACCAGGCGAGAGAAATGACGAGCATCTACACGAACATCCTCGACTCGACGATGGAAACTTACGCCTCGACGATCAACAACAACCTCTCGCAGGTGATGAAACGTATGACGAGTATCAGCATTATCCTCATGTTCCCGACGCTCATCGCAAGCATCTTTGGAATGAATGTCCTCAACGGCATGGAACAGTGGGCGTGGGGCATGCCACTGATCATCGTATCTTCGCTCCTCATCACGGCTTTCATCATCTGGCGTTTCCGCCGAATCGAATGGCTCTAAGGCTATGCGATGGCTGACGCACGCCTCCCAATAGCGGTTTCAGCTCTGCGCATCCGTCCGCCTCGTGCAAGCAGGAATACCCTGTCCCTTTCACAGAACCAAAAGATGCCTGCCCCAAGCGTGGGCACGCCCTCACGATATTTATGAAAGAGATGTCATTCTATGCCAATGCTTTGGCGTCCCCTCCCCTTGCGCACTGTCCAAGGGCTGGAAGCCTCAACAGCACCATAGATGGGCTTCACGTTTCTTTCAGATAGATAGTTTTCTATTATCTTTTACGTTTTCATCTACCATAGAAGCCCTGGTAGTATCTATCGTTATGCGCCCAGCAAATCAGCCATTAGAGAGCAGCGGTGTTACCACTGCCGACTCTCCCTCGCTCGGCTTGTCTTCGGCAGAAGTGGAAGCAAGTCGTCTGAAATATGGTTCCAACCAACTGACTCCTCCAAAGCGTGAATCTCTTTGGAGCAAGTTTATTGAAAAATTCAAAGACCCTATCATTTTAATTCTCTTAGTGGCGATGTTGCTCTCCTTGGGCGTATCGTGCTACGAGTACTTCATTGCCGGACACCGCAGCCTATCTCTCTTCCTCGAGCCTGCGGGTGTACTCTTGGCTGTGGTGCTTGCCACAGGTGTGGCGTTCTACTTTGAGTTGCGCAGTGAGAAGGAGTTTGAAATCCTCAACCAAGTGAATGAGGAGATATATTATAAGGTGTATCGTGACGGTCAGCTCTCGCAAATTCTGAAAGCGGATATCGTGGTTGGCGACACCATTCTGTTGGAAACAGGCGAACAGATCCCTGCCGACGGTACGCTCTTGGAGAGCGTGTCCCTGCAGGTGGACGAATCTTCCCTCACTGGAGAACCGCACATCAATAAGAGCACGAATCCCGACGACTTCGACGAGGAATCGACCTACCCTACTAATTACATCTGCCGTGGCACTACAATTTTGGACGGGCACTGCATGTATCGCGTTGATAAGGTGGGTGATGCCACAGAATACGGTCGCGTGTTCGAGGGGGCGCAGATGGACGCCAGCGTGAAAACGCCTCTGAACAATCAGCTGGAGGGTTTAGCAAGTATCATCACCAAGGCGAGTTATTGCATCGCAGGCTTGGTGCTCGTTGGATCTACCATTATTTACGCCCTTCAAGGCGGTTTCACCAACTTTGAGTGGTCGCACGCTTTAGGCTATTTCTTGCAGAAAATCATGATCGCCGTGACCATCATCGTGGTGTCCGTGCCAGAGGGTCTGCCTATGAGTGTCACTTTGAGTTTGGCATATAGCATGCGTAGCATGATGAAGACTAATAATTTGGTGCGTCGCATGCACGCTTGCGAAACGATGGGTGCGTGCACTGTGATCTGCACTGACAAAACTGGCACATTGACCGAAAATCGTATGACGGTCGCCGACACGCACTTCGCGCCCGAGGCTACGCCCGAATTGCTCGCCCGCTCTATTTCTGTGAACTCCACTGCGCACTTGGACGAGCATGACAAGGATCAACCTGTGGTGCTTGGTAATCCGACAGAAGGCGCACTCCTGCTCTGGCTCAAGGCTCAAGGTGTGAGCTATGCGCAGGTGCGGAAAAGTCTGCCATTGACCAATCAACTGACTTTCTCTACCGAACGGAAATACATGGGTTCGGTTGTGAATATCGATGGTACAGATGTTTTGTTCGTGAAGGGCGCGCCTGAAATTGTGATGCAGCACTGCAACATCTCCGCCGAGCTTCGCCAAAGCAACGAACAGAAGTTGGCAGAATATCAGTCGCGTGCCATGCGCACAATCGGCTTTTCCTATCGCCCTCTGTCCGCTACGGAGCAGCCTTTCGAGGATGGAAAGTTGGCTATCAACGACCTCCAATTCTTGGGCATCGTTGGTATTAGCGACCCGATCCGTGCGCAAGTGCCAGAAGCTATCCGCAGCTGTATGGAAGCCGGCATCCAGGTGAAAATCGTAACGGGCGACACCCCAGGAACAGCCAAGGAAATTGGACGTCAAATCAGCTTGTGGGACGACACGTGCACCGAGCGCAATATCATTACCGGCGTGGAATTTGCCGCAATGAGCGACGAAGAACTCCGAACCCGCGTGAAAGATATTCGTATCATGAGCCGTGCCCGTCCAATGGACAAGGAACGCCTTGTGCGCTTGCTCCAAGAACAAGGAGAGGTGGTGGCAGTAACGGGCGATGGCACGAACGATGCCCCTGCCTTAAACCGCGCCCAAGTGGGGCTTTCGATGGGCGACGGCACGTCTGTTGCCAAGGAAGCCAGCGACATTACAATTTTGGACAACTCCTTCACTTCCATCACCCAAGCCGTGATGTGGGGACGCTCACTCTACGTGAACATTCAGCGCTTCGTCCTCTTCCAAATGACCATCAACGTGGTGGCTTGTATCATCGTCTTGCTCGGCGCATTCTTGGGCACAGAAAGTCCTCTGACCGTGACGCAAATGCTTTGGGTCAATTTGATCATGGATACCTTTGCTGCTCTTGCTTTGGCATCCCTTCCTCCCAGCTCAAGGGTGATGAAAGACAAACCACGCAAGCAGACAGATAATATTATCAGCAAGGCTATGGCAAAGCGCATCTTTGGTTTTGGAGGCTTCTTCGTGGTGTTGCTCTTCGGCTTGGTACAGTATTTCAAGCACGAGGAATTGACCACGCTCACGCAATTCTCCCTCACCGACTTTGGTCGCCATTTCTTCGACTTCAGTGCGGGCGAGTTCAGCGGTTATGAGCTGTCGGTATTCTTCAGCATCTTCGTCTTCCTCCAATTCTGGAATATGTTCAATGCCAAGGCGTTCAACTCTGGTCGTTCAGCCTTCTCGGGCTTGCTCCGCTCTCGCAATTTCTTACTGATCGCCTTCGTGATTTTGTTAGGACAGATTGCTATCACCACTTTGGGCGGGGAAATGTTCCGTGTTGTGCCTCTCGATTTGACCACTTGGGCACTCATCATCGTTGCCACCAGCCTCGTGCTGTGGGTTGGTGAGGTCGTGAGAAAAATTTGGGGCTAAGCATCGCTTCTCCAAATAGATATTGATTTAATAAATAGGGAAAATGGTTGTCCGAAACCATTTTCCCTATTTTCATCTCGAAGACTTGGGGGCACAGGAGCGCAAAGCCTATTCTCCTCGGCAGGTAGCAATATTCCTTGACCGCGGCGAAGTGATCGCAGAAGGTTTAATATTTTCGTAACCTCAAAATTTGTACCTTTGTACCCAATTCAAACATCCACGCAATACGCACAAAATGGGACGACAATTCTTTATCATTTTCGGTTGCCTCGCCTTGGGCGAAGCCATCGTTTGGGCAACAGGCATCAAGCTCCCCTCGAGTATCATCGGCATGCTCCTCCTCACCCTTTTCCTGCAGCTCAAATGGATCAAGTTGGCATGGGTCGAGCAATTAAGCAATTTCCTGATTGCCAACCTCGGTTTCTTCTTCGTACCGCCCGGCGTGGCGTTGATGCTCTACTTGGACATCATCGAAGCGCAACTCCTCCCCATCGTTGGTGCAACGGTTGTGAGCACAGCCCTCGTGCTGATCGTGACGGGACAGATGCACCAATGGGTGGTCAAAGCCCACCGCTATTTTAAGAAGTAACCCCAAAAGTCCTGCACCATGCCTTCAAACATTCAACAGCTCTTTGCCAATCAATACGTCCTGCTGGCAATGACTTTTGCCATATTCTACTATCTTCGCCGTCTGCAACGCCACACGGGCTGGGTACTGCTCAATCCGATTCTTATCACCATAGTGCTGATGATCATCTACCTCAAGCTCACGGACGTGCCCTTCGAGGTGTACCAAGAAAGTGGGTCGCTCATAGAATTTTGGCTCAAACCTGCGGTCGTGGCATTGGGCGTACCGCTTTATCTCCAACTCAAAGCGATCCGCCGCCTCCTCCTGCCCATCTTGCTCTCGCAAGTTGTGGGCTGTGTGGTCGGTGTTGTGAGCGTCGTGCTGGTAGCGCAGATTTTAGGCGCAACGCCTGTTGTGATTATTTCCCTCGCAAGTAAGAGTGTCACCACGCCCATCGCGATGGAAGTCACCTCGGCTGTAGGCGGTATGCCATCGCTTACAGCAGCCGTGGTGGTCGTCACTGGGATTCTCGGGTCTATATTCGGGTTTCGGGTGCTGGCGTTTGGACGAGTGGGAAGTCCCGTGGCACAAGGGCTTTCGATGGGTACGGCGGCACACGCCGTGGGCACTTCGGCAGCCATGGAGCGTAGCCAGCGTTACGGGGCATATGCCTCTCTCGGCATCACCCTCAACGGCTTACTCACCGCCCTGCTCACGCCCACCATTCTGCGCCTGATGGGATTGATTTGAGGAGAAAATCACTATCTTTGTAGCATATAATCGTTTCACTGCCTGCGCAGTGTGACATAAATAGTCAAGACAATGAATATCGCGCTTATAGGGTACGGCAAAATGGGCCGTATGATTGAAGAAATAGCCATCTCTCGCGGACACCGCATCGTCGCAATTATCGACCTCAACAACCAAGAGGATTTCGACAGCGAAGCCTTCCGCTCTGCCGATGTAGCTATCGAATTTACCACGCCCACTGCCGCTTTTGCCAACTACCAGCGGGCTTTCGCACAAGGCGTTAAGGTTGTGAGTGGCTCTACGGGCTGGCAGAAGAAACACCAAGCGGAGGTAGACGCCCTCATCGCCCAAGGCAACACGCTTTTCTGGGCAAGTAATTTCAGCATTGGGGTTGCTATTTTCAACGCCGTGAACTGCCAACTCGCCACCTTGATGAACCGCTATCCGCAATACGCCGTGGAGATGGAAGAAACGCACCACATCCACAAGCTCGATGCGCCCAGCGGAACGGCAATCACCGCCGCTGAGGACATCGTCACCCGCATCGACCGCCTCTCAACGTGGACACTCGGCACCACACTGAACCCTGACGGCACTGTTTCTGGCACGAAAGACGCACCAGCCGATGCCTTGCGTATTGACGCCATCCGCCGCGACGAAGTGCCAGGCATACACACCGTGCATTACAACAGCCCCGAAGACGAAATTATCCTCACCCACAGCGCCCACTCCCGCCGTGGCTTCGCCCTCGGTGCAGTCCTCGCGGCTGAATTTACAAAAGATCACAACGGCTTGCTCACGATGAGCGATTTGTTTAAGCTGTAACTTCTTCACAGAAACAATGAAACAAGTATCTTTAGCAAGCTGGCTAAAATTTGCTATTGCCACAACGCTTTATCTCGCCTTCCTTTATTGGGTCGGCTCGTGGTGGGGACTCCTTGTAGTACCATTCATCTTCGATCTCTATATCACCCGCCGCATTCGCTGGACGTGGTGGAAAGATTCCGATAGTCCGGTCACACGCACCGTAATGAGCTGGGTTGATGCCATCGTCTTCGCTGGCGTGGCGATGTACTTCTTCAATCAATTTTTCTTCCAGAACTACGTCATTCCCTCCTCCTCCTTGGAGAAAAGTCTACTCACGGGCGATTATCTTCTTGTGTCTAAACTTGCCTACGGTCCCCGCATTCCGCAAACACCGCTCTATATGCCTTTGACCCAACACACCCTCCCCGTCTTGGGCACAAAGTCGTATCTCGATTGGCCACAATGGGACTATCGCCGTGTCAAAGGGCTTGGACATCCACAGTTAGGCGACATCGTGGTCTTCAACTATCCCTCGGGCGATGTCGTAGCATTGCAGGCACAAAACCAAGACTACTATCGCATGGCTTGCGAAATCGGTCAGCAAATTCTCTTGCAGCAGGGCGACTCAGCACGCCTCCTGCCTGGACAGTCGTATGCTGAGCAACAAGCCATTTTTCAACGCATTTTCACAGCAGGCGAGAGCTACATCAAGCAAAATCCCCAGCAGTTTGGTGAAGTCGTGACCCGTCCCACCGATCGCCGGGAGAACTACGTAAAACGCCTTGTGGGTATGCCCGGGCAAACGCTACAAATCAAAAACGGCACAGTCTACCTTGATGGAAAAGCCATGCCGCAACCCGAGAAAGTACAGCAGAACTATGAAGTGACGCTTAATTACGGTCTTGATGAAGACTTCCTCAAGGAGCACGACATCTCTGCTGAGGACTTGGGCAACACGGACGGCGCGGGGCATTACATCATTCCGCTGACCACAGCCACGAAGAAAGCGCTGCTGGCGCAAAAGGGGCTTGTGAAAAGCATTCGCCCTGCCACACCGTATGGCGACTGGCTCTATCCGCTCAACATGGCGAAGACTTGGACAACGAACGATTACGGCCCGTTGTGGATTCCTAAGAAGGGAGCGACCCTACGACTAACACTTGACAATTTACCCATCTATGAGCGTTGCATCCGCAACTATGAGGGCAACACTCTTGAGGTGCGTGGTCAAGACATTCTCATCAATGGACAAAAAGTGACGAGCTACACCTTCCGCCTCGATTACTACTGGCTGGAGGGCGACAACCGCGACAACAGTGCCGACTCCCGCTTCTGGGGCTTCGTTCCCGAAGACCACGTTGTCGGCAAGCCTTTGTTCATTTGGCTATCCCTCAATCCCGACTACGGTATCTTCAACGGCGGTATCCGTTGGCACCGCCTCTTCAATTGGGTTGGCGATTTGAAGTAAGAACAAGAGGGTTTAGAATAGCGAATTGCCCTTCTAAACCCTCTGCATTTTCTACAAACTTTAACTTTCGGAAATTCCTGTTTTAACAGATTACGCCTGCTGAAACAACAGAAAGGCTTGGAATTTTTCCGAGAAAGCTCGGAGTTTTGTCGGCAGGCGTAGGAAGAAAATCCGCCAAGCGCAGGAAAAATTGCCATTTAGGGGGTTAAAATAAGGGCGGAGCAGTCGAATTGACTGCTCCGCCCTTGTTGCTACTGCAAAGATAACACATCAAAGCCCGAAATCCAAATGAAATGTTGCGAAGTCTAAAAGACGGACACCAGAGAAAGGCGGGGATTTTTACCTCACAATGCCGGTATGTTTTCTTTACGTCTTCCTTGCCTTTTTCTGGCTCTTGCAGAGGAGTTGGGGCTGGGAGAGAAAGCGTTGAATGGCAGGGGGAGACAAGGTGGTGAGGGTGCGCGCTGAGAGTTTGTCCGCAGAAAGGGCAAAAATGCGGAGAGTTTGTGCGCACGCTCATTGTAAATTGTGTAACTTTGTAGCAATTATTTCGCT
>JBHAFO010000172.1:0-7077 GCA_041856145.1 Alloprevotella sp. | reverse complement strand
CTCCAAGCGATGACTGCCGACGACTGGGCAAACCTCACCATCGAACAATACCGCCAACTTTTCAAAGGCAGTGCCGTGAAGCGCGCCAAATTCGAGGGCTTGCAACGCAACATCAATGCGGTACAAAGCGGTGGAAGTGGGGCGGAAGAATAATTGCCATTCGGTTGAGGGGGAGATTGATGGGGCTTGCAAATAGGCGAGACAGCACTCTCACTTCTCTTTACTGATATGCCAGCCATAAACACAGGAGATAAAATCATTAGGAGCTTAGAAAAGATTTTTCCAAAAAAAGGCGTTTTCTTTTGGCTACTCAAAAAGAATCACTAACTTTGTATTAAACTTATCCCCCTTAGGTGGAAAATACTAAGGCTCGCCACTCCATTTATGGGGTGGCTTATTTTATTTTTATACCCTATGAAAACGAACGCAACTCAAAGAGTTATCGTCTATATAGACGGATACAATTTTTACTATGGCTTGAAGTCGTCCCCACGATGGCGGAAATACTATTGGCTTGATGTTGTGAAATTATTCGAGAGCTTTATGCGCCCAAATCAGGAACTGATTGCTGTAAAATATTTTTCCGCCAGACCAAATAATCTTGACCAAAGTTATCGTCAAAGTGCCTTTTTCCAGGCAAATAAGGAGAACCCTAAATTTCGCCTAATCTTAGGACAGTATCAAAAGAAAAACATTTCTTGCTTTAATTGTGGCTATACGATTCATTCTTACGAAGAGAAAGAAACTGACGTAAGGCTTGCCACACAAATCGTAGCTGATGCCTATCAGAAAAACTGCGATATCGCAATTATTGTTTCCGCAGACAGCGATATGATACCTGCTATTGAACTTGCCACAGAAGCCCAGCAAAAAGTTTTCATCTACTTCCCGCCAAATCAGTACTCAAATAGCTTAGCGTCAATAGGCATAAGCAACCCCATACACTTAAAGCGATTTGAGGCGCGCTTCCGTCAGAGCCTTTTCCCAGACGTCGTGCACCTCTCTGTAGCCGACTACGATTTGCAAATCCCTGCTAAGTGGAAAGCATATCAACAATAAATACAAGAGGGATTGTTGCCTATAACCCTGGACGCTCCAACCGAGTGTCCAGCACTCCTTCAGCAAATCTTCGTGCCAACAAGGAAACAAATAGTTACCGATAAAAACACGCAAACCCACCTCCCATTTTTCAATTTCTACACCAACATTAACACAGGGACAGGGCGAGGAAATCCTTCCTGCGCCTGCTGTAAATGCGGGAGAGCTTGGAGAAATTTCAAGTGGCGCAGGAAGAAATTGCAGGTTGCGCCTCTCGGATCTCCGATCCCTGCGCAAAAAACAAGGGACAACGGCTTTGACAGCCATTGTCCCTTATTTCTTACCACAAAGATAATACTTTTTGCACCGAAATGCAAGCCCTAATGTTACAGAATCTAAAAGACGGATGACGATATTAAGATTCTCGCACCACAGCCCCTCTCCTCCTCCGTCCACCTTGCGAAATCAAGAAAAATAATTACCTTTGTAACACTTCTTTTCCACACACTTCGTGGCAAAGACATTTGGCCTTGTAGTTCAACGGATAGAACAAGGGTTTCCTAAACCTTAGATAGGGGTTCGATTCCCCTCAGGGCTACAAAGTGACACCTTGAGGCAGACGCATTTGCGCACGAGGTCGCATCTCAAAGCCATCGGGCTGACACACAAGACAGCACCTTGGGGCAAACGGGCTGGTGCAGTGTCGCCAACAACGATGGTCACTAACGTTTGACAAGGATAACATGACTTTTGCCAAGGGGCGAAGTCACTTTCCCAAACGCTCAGCCCATCGCTCAATCGCGGTCGGAAATCCTCCCTCACAGACACGCAAACACGACCCCTGATGCGCCCCGCTATTCAACATCATTTCTCTTATGAAATTTATCCATACTGCCGATTGGCATCTTGGTAACATCTTTCACGGACATCGCCGGGTGGACGAGCACGTTCATTTCTTCGACTGGCTGTTGGCGCAAATCGAGGCACACCAGCCCGATGCCCTCTTGGTCACAGGCGATGTGTTCGATATGGCAAACCCCTCTGCCGATGCCGAACGTGCTTACTATAATTTTCTCTCCCGTGCCAGTGCGCTCCTCCCAGGAATGAACATCATCATCATTGCTGGAAATCACGATTCTGCTGCACGCCTCGAAGCCCCTGCTGCCTTGCTGGCTGATAGGGGCATCTTTGTGGTTGGCACACCACGGGTGGACGAAAAGCGGGAGCCGAATGTAGATCCTATGTTCGTTCCCTTGACACGCCGTGGCGAGGAGGTGGCAGCGTGTGTCGTCTTTGCCGTTCCTTACCTCCGCTCCACCGACTATCCAACTGGCTTGACGCCCGAAGAGGGACTGCGCCTCTATTTCGACAAACTGCACCAGATGCACCGCCAAAGCGGTTTCCGCTCCCTACCCATCATTGTGGCAGGACATTTCTATGCTGGTGGTGCAGAAATGATGGCTGAAGGGCGGAGCGAGCGCATCGTTGTGGGCGGAGCAGACTGTGTCAATGCCAATGTGGTTGGTCGAGAAGGCGTTAGCTATGTGGCGTTGGGGCATATCCACCGTCAACAAATTCTGACCTACGACCCAATGACAGCCTATAGCGGGTCGGCACTCCCGATGTCCTTTTCGGAGAAACACTATCGGCACAGCGTCAATCTCGTGGAACTCGACCATGAGGGTGCGCCTTTGGTGCAGCAACTGCACTACGAACCGCAACGGACACTGATGACCATTCCCGAGCAAGGGGCGTGCACTGCCGAAGAAGCCCTCTGCCTCATCGAACAACTCCCAACCCGCAAAGCCGAGAGCCAAGCCACCGACCCTTATCTCGAAATCCGCATTGCTGAGACCCACCCGCAGCCCGAATTGGCACACACTCTGTTCAACGCCCTTGCGCCCAAAGCCGTGCGTTTCTGTGCCATCAAACGGGAGCGCACAGGGCGGGACGAAGCCATCGAAGCTCCTAAGCTAACCATCGACGAGTTGCGCACCATCGAACCCTTAGCGATGGCAGAACGCCTCTATCTCGACCGCTTTGGCGAAGCCATGCCCGAAGCCCTCGCTCTGCGCTTCAACCGTGCTCTCGAAGATGCCCTCGACGAAACGGCAAAGGAAGAGGAAGTTTGAGAAGTCCGAGACGCTCTGCAAGGTAGCGCACAGAGGCATTTGAGCTGGCGCATTGTCATTATCAACGAAGGAGGGACGCCCAAGCTTTCGTTAAACAATACGCCAATCATTACGCCATCTGTGAAACTCTCCTGCCCCACACCACACCCCAACCATTTGCTTTCTCCAAATGAAGATAGAACAAATCACGATAGAGAACCTCACTTCGTTCAAAGGACGGGTGGTGGTCGATTTCACTGCCGAACCTCTGCGCTCGGCAGGGCTTTTTGCCATCACTGGCGACACGGGAGCGGGCAAAACAACCCTCCTCGATGCCGTTTGCTTGGCACTCTATAATCGTGCCCCCCGATTGGATGTGGCACACAAGGTAAAGAGAGATACACTCACCGTTGCCACGGGCGACGCACAAGCCGTGCAGCCCACAGAATCCAAGATTTTCTTGCGTAAAGGAGAGAAGCAAGGCTACTGCGCAGTAGTGTTCACCGTGCAAGATGGCAGTCGTTGGGAAGCCACTTGGAACATCCGTCTGCGTCGAACCGGCACTTACGACACACCGCAACAAACCTTGCGCTGTTTGTCGCCCAAGAAAACGGATATTCCAGCGGGCGAAATCGCACGCACCGTAGTGCAAATCGTAGGTTTGGACTATTATCAATTCACCCGCACGGTGCTCTTGGCACAAAACTCCTTCGCCTCCTTCCTCCGTGCCAAGGACGAAGAGAAGTCTGCCCTGCTCGAAAAATTGACGGGCACAGAGATTTATGCCACCATCTCGCAACATATCCATCGCCTCAACCGTGATGCAAAGGAAATGGTGGAGCAGACCAAAAGTAGACTGGGCGAGTCGCAACGCGACATTATCCCTGAAGAAGATTTGCCACAGGTCAAGAGCCAGTGCGACTTCCTTTCTATCAAACTCCGTGACCTACAGCTGAAACAGCAGGAGGCTACAGCAGGCTTGCAATGGTATGCAGCCAACCTTCGCAAGGAGAGCCTCGTGCGCCAATCTGAGGAGGCTTACGACCAAGCCACAAAGGCATTGACCGCACAGCGCAACGCCGAGAAGGACCTGCAGATATATGACGAAATTTCGCCCATCAAAGGGCGTCATCAGAACATCCTCCACCTCCGCCAAGACATTGAGAAGACACAAGATTCGGAAGCCTCTCTGAGCCGACAGTTGGAGGAATCGACCAAGCGTTACGACCGTGCGAAAATGGTCTGCCAGCAGAACAAGGAACAGCTCGAGGAGGCAAAGAGTTTGCTCCGAGATCGCATGCCAATCATCAACCAAGGCAAGGATTTTCTGCACAAGATGGACAGTCAGAAGCGCAATATCAAAAGTGCGCAAGATGCCCATAGCCGTATCCTCGAACAGCGTCAGAAGCTCGAAGAGGAACAGGCGGAGCTGGAGCGTCACCTTGGCACTGTGTCCTCGCTCCTCGCCTCTCAGCGCGAGGAACGGCAGAAGCTGACCGTCCACCAGCAGATGTTCAACAACCACGATGTGGTGATTGAAAATCTCAAGAGTTTTCAAGAAGACACAGCCCAAGACGAGCGTGACTCGCACGACCTCATCCGCTATCAAGACCAAGCTGGGGCAGCAAAGCGACAAGCCAACGAAATCGAAGCCCAACTGCATAAAGCCGATGAACGCATAGGGTCGCTCTCTCACGAGATCAATATGCAGCGTCGCCACATCACGGGACAGGACGGAGCACTCTTGCAAGAAAAACAAAACCGGCTCACTGCCCGTTTGGCAAACCTCAATGGGGCGCAAAACCTCTGGCGCAACCTCTCCAACCTCTACGAAGCCCTCGCCGATGCCCGTACCGAAGTGCGTCGCCGACAAACCGAATTGTCGCAAATCGACAAGGACCTCATTGGCTTGAATGCCCGTGTGGAAGTGCTCACAGAGGAGTTTGAAACCCGACACAACGCCTTTGTACTCTCCAACTCCGAGAATGTGGTTAATCTGCGCAAGGACTTGAAAGAAGGGCAACCCTGCCCCGTGTGCGGTAGTGCGCACCACCCTTATCACACGGAAACAGAACAAGAGTTGGGACGGCTCAGAAACCAAATTGAAGAGGATTTTGAAATCGCCCGCCAGCGTCTGACAGCTGCCACGGCACAGCGCGACGAAACGCAGAAAGTCCGCACCACTGTGGAGCAAACCATCTTTGCCACAGAGAGAAGTATCCAGAGCATGGAGCAATCCTTGGAACAGAACGAAAAGGCGTGGCAACAATATGCCACCCTCGATGCCTCGTTCCTCGAATGTTCCCCTTCGGTCAATGCCGATGCCCGCCACACCACCCTCTTGGCACTCATCGACTCCACACAGCGCGATGCGAACGAAACGGCTGATACCTTGCGGATTTTCAACCAAAGCAGACAGACCATCGACCTCTTGCTCAAGGAGCACGACGAGGCACGCAACAAGCGTGACCAACTTTCCAAAACGCACCACGAACTGTTACAAGCCCAACACGTGGCTTTGGCGCAGGCAAAGACGCTCCAGGAGGCACGCAAAACCCGCGAGAAGCGCATCTCTTATCTATATCAAGACCTCGAGCGAAGCATTTCTCTCTCAAATTGGTACAGCAACTGGGTGGCAAATCCAGAGGAGTTCCGCCGACAAATCACGGATCTTTATCTCCGTTGGACAGAACTCAACAACGCCATCACCCAAGGCGGCATTGAGGAGGGACGCCTGCAGGAGCAAATCAAAGGCATTGCCAACAACCTGCACACTGTGCGTATCAACGAGCGCACGGGGCGCACGACCTTGGACAACGAGCTGAAAATGTTGGAAAACTATACCGAGGAGTTCCGCCGTATATTCCCCGAGATTTCTCCAGACACAGAGCAAAGTCAGCTCAACGCTCGCATTGAAAACGCCGAGCTATTGGCACAAAAATCGCAGGACGAACTTAGCCTCTTAGAACAGTCGCACAGCACATTGCTGGGGCATCAACAGGCATTGGAGAAGCACCGCTTGGAATGTCAAGAACGTCTGCGCCAAGAAGACACAGCGCTGCACCAATGGCTTTCAAGCTATAACGGTACGCACGAAGTGTTGCTCCCGCAGCAAATAGATGCCATCTTTGGCGATGCCAGAGATTGGAACACCCTGCGCCAAACGCTGACGGCTTTGCGCAATGCGGTCACAGAGAGTAAGGCACGCCTCGATGCTGCACAGAATGACCTCTTGGAACACCACCGCCACCCCGATCGTCCGCAGAAAGACGACAGTCAGCCCATGCTCCAGGAGCTTCTCGAGCGCACAAACAAGGAACATGAAGAAGCCAACCAGCGTTTCATTCTGCTCAACAACCGCCTTTCAGCCCACGACAAAGCGTTGGAGCGCTCAGCCGAAATCGTAACGGAACTTCAGCAGGTGGAAGAAAATGCCCAGCATTGGGCTGCATTGGACAGCGTCTTCGGCAGTGCCGATGGCAGACGCTTCCGAGAGTTGGCACAGAGCTTCACCTTCGACACCCTCGTGGCACAGGCAAACCGCCACCTCGCCACCCTCTCGCCCCGTTATGTACTGCGCACTCTACCAGGGACGCTCACCCTCGAAATTCTCGACCGTGACCTTCTCGACACCCAGCGCTACGTGTCGTCCCTCTCGGGTGGCGAGACTTTCATTGTGTCGCTCGCCCTTGCCCTTGGCTTGGCGTCTCTGTCGAGTCATAACCTCCATATCGAATCGCTCTTTATCGACGAGGGCTTCGGCAACCTCGACGCCACGAGCCTTGACCTCGTGATGGCAGCCCTTGCCAACCTCGAAAGTACGCAGGGACGCAAGGTTGGCATCATCAGCCATACGGAGCAAATCCGCTCCCAAATCTCTCCCCAAATCAATGTCGCCAAGTCCCCCACTGGCGGGCACTCGATGGTT
>JBHAFO010000171.1:0-4528 GCA_041856145.1 Alloprevotella sp. | reverse complement strand
GCTTGGCTCTGCTCGTTTGGTTGAACGGAGAGGTGTGCTTATTGATACCATCAAGGCGAATTAACCTTTGAGTGTTTCGGGCAGTTGGGGCATCGCACCTTTTTGGGTGCAGACATAAGCACTCGTTTGGACGGCTAAGCGGTGGGCATCGACGATGGGTTTGGCTCTCAAAAGGGCTGCACAGAAGGCAGCGGTAAAGGAGTCGCCAGCCCCGACCGTATCGGCAACTTCGACCATGGGCGTTTCGTGAAAATTGTCTGCCTCTGCCGTGAAGACATAACTGCCATTTGTGCCACAGGTCAGCACCACGAGTTGGAGGTCATACGCCTGCAAAAGCCGCTGCGCCTTCGTGCGCTCATCGCCAACGGGGAGGTTGAGCATCGGCGTAAGGAGTTCCAATTCCTCATCGTTGATCTTCAACACATCGGCACGACGGAGAGAATTTTCGATAATCTCCTTGGTGTAAAAATGCTGGCGGAGATTGATGTCGAAAATCTTGAGGCAGTCGGCAGGCGTGGCATCGAGCAAGCGGTTAATCGTGGTGCGAGACACCTCACTGCGCTGTGCCAACGAACCCCAACACACAGCACGGGCATGCTTTGCCACCTCCTCCATTTCGGGCGTGAAGGGAATGTTGTCCCACGCCACATTCTCCACAATTTCGTAAGAAGGAATGCCCTGCGCATCAAGCGTGACCTGCACCGTTCCTGTGGGGCAATCCACACGGGGGAGCAGATGCGTCAGCCCGCGTTCCTCGAGTAGGGCTACAATTTCATTGCCCAAAGCGTCGTTGCCCACGGCACTGATGGCAATGGCAGGGTGTCCAAATTGCGAAGCGTGGTGGGCGAAGTTGGCAGGTGCGCCCCCAAGCTGTTTGCCCTCGGGAAAAACGTCCCAAAGGGTTTCGCCAAGTCCAATGATATAGCGTTTCATACTCTGACTTTATTGATATAAGTGAATAAGTAAAGGAGTCCTAATGCCATCACGCCCACTGCGCCAATCTGTCCCACGGCATCGCTGGCAAAGCCCATGAGGAGTGGGAAAATCGTTCCGCCGAAAAGTCCCATGATCATCAATCCCGACACCTCGTTCTGCTTGTCTTTTTCTGCTTCCAAGGCTTGGGCAAAGACGATGGAGAAGACGTTGGAATTGCCCAAACCTATGAGGGCGATGGCGGGGTAGAGAATGGTGGTTGTCTCGCCTACGAAGAGTCCGAAAAAGCCTATTGCCATCAGCAAGATGCTGATCACGAAGAACAAACGCTGACTGAGCACTCGCAGCAGGAATGCGCCTGTGAGGCAACCTGCGGTGCGGAAAATGAAGTAAAGACTTGTGGCAAAACCTGCATCGGTGAGCGTCATTCCGAGGCGTTCCATCAGGATTTTGGGCGCAGTGGTGTTCGTGCCAACGTCAATCCCTACGTGGCACATGATGCCGATGAACGAGAGCAGAACAATGGGCGTGCGCAGGAGCTTCAGACAGTCGAAGAAGCTCGATGCCTTGCCTTCGATGGGCTTCTCCTTGATGGGCGTGAGGAAGAGGAAAAGGGTGGTGAACACTGCCACAATCATATACAAGGGGAAGAGGATGCGCCAACCCAAGCCGAAATGTGGTATCGCTGCCGTTGCACCCCAAAGGGCGAGGTAGGGAGCGAGGAAAGAGGCAATGCCTTTGACAAACTGTCCGAAGGTCATTGTCGATGCCAAATTCTTATCGCCAATGATGGTGGCTACCAGCGGATTGACAGAAGTTTGCATCAGCGCGTTGCCGATGCCGAGAAGGGAAAAGGCTGCGAGCATCAGTCCGAAACTGTTGCCGAAAAATGGCAGGAGCAGGGCGAGGACTGTGACGATGAGACTCAACAAGACGGTGTTCTTACGTCCAATTTTGTTCATCAGCATTCCCGCTGGCACGGAGCAGACCAAGAACCAAAAGAACACCAAGGAGGGGAACATATTGGCGGTGGCATTGTCCAGCCCGAGGTCGTCCTTCACATAGTTGGAAGCGATGCCCACGAGGTCTACAAAGCCCATCGTGAAAAATGCCAGCATTACAGGCAAAAGGGCTAAGCCCGAAGTTTTTTGTGTCATAGGGTCAAGTTATTAAACAAAGCAATCTCCTCGAGATTATAGATAACTTAGAAACTTATAGTAGCATCAACGACTGATGTAACCTTCTTGTTTAGGGTTCAATACGCCGTCAGCTTCACACTCCCCCGCTTCGTCTGCGAAATGGTGGCAATGTTATAGGGCGTGGAGGGGAAGACGATGTTTGTCAGAGCCGTGCGCCCCTCTGCATCGAGGACTTCGATGCTCGAATGGTCTATGAAGATGCGCAACTGACGCAGTTGCCCATAAACCGGGGCTGTGGTCACGGCAGGGAAGTCCTGACTGAAATCCGTCTGTCCGCTCTTTCTCCGATCAACACTCAAGGTGCGGGCTACGGCATCATAAGCAATCGTCACAAATTCGCCCTTGTCGTTGCGCAGTTCCAAGGTCGTGGCAGTGGGCTTGGCATCGAGGTCGAGCACCAGCTCATACGCTCCGCGAGGCGTGGCAAAGAGCTGTTTCTTTCCCGCCTTGGTCAGCACCACCGTTGGCTTGCCACGCAAAGCGAGGAGTTCGGGCGAGGGCGTTGAAGCCAAATAGAGTTTTCCCTCGTGGCGGAAGAGATCGAGGTCGCGAGGAATTGCCATAGCGGAACGATACTGCTTCGTTGGCACCACATTGCCATACTGCCAGTTGCTCATCCATGCCAAAGAAATTGCCCGATTATTGGGCGCATTGGCAAAGGTCACTGCGGCGTAATGGTCTTTGCCGTAGTCCATCCACTTTGTCACCGTTGGCGCATCATCACACACAAAGCGACGACCGTCGAAAGTTCCGATGAAATACTGCGTGGCATTGCCTCCGAAAGGTCCGCCGGGATTGATGTTGCAAATCAGCACCCAACGCTTCTCATTCGTGCCACGGATGGGCAGGTGGAGCAGATCAGGACATTCCCAAACGCCATCGTGGTTGCCATATTCCTTGCCGAAAGAACTTTCGTACTTCCAGTCTTTCAAATTGGGCGAGGAATAAATGCGCATTTCCTGTCCTGCCGACATAATGAGGTTCCAAGCCTTAATATCCTCGTTCCAAAACATACGAGGATCGCGAAAGTCGGGGATGTCGGCAGTGAGACGTGGGTTGTTGGCGTCCTTGGTAAAAGTCATGCCATTGTCCGTGCTGTACGCCAAACTTTGCGTCTGTGCCGTGCCTGCGGAGGTGTAATAGGCAATGACCGCATCCTTGCCATAGCCTGCGGTGTTGTGTTTGTCCACGACACAGCTACCGCTGAAAATCGTTCCCAAAGCATCTGGCTCAATGGCATTGGGGTGCTGTTTCCAATGGATAAGATCGGTGGAGCTGGCGTGTCCCCACGTCATATTCTCCCACTGCGAGCCGTAAGGATTATGTTGGAAATAAAGATGGTAAACGCCGTCTTTATAGAACATTCCATTGGGGTCATTCATCCAGCCATACTGTGGCGTGAAGTGGTAAGCGGGGCGGAAACGTTCCCGATTTGTCGTGTCGAAAGTGTCGGACGTGTGGAGGGTTTTCCAGCAAGTGTAGCCTTTGATAGAGCCGACAGAATGGCGATCGGCTTTGAACACCACATCGAGCAACACCTCTCCCTCTTCAAACTCGTCCAAGAGAAGCGGCACATAGTAGTCCACCTTCGTGAGGGCAAGTCGCACGTTGAGGGTCTTCAGCTCCCGATTGTTCTGCAACACCCGCAACTGGGCGTTGTCCTGACTTTCTTCCACGGGGAGGAGGAGGTAGCGCTGTGCGGTGCTGACCTTTGTCAAAGCATTATGCTCACTCAAAAAGCGGGTTGTGGGTGCGTTCTGTGCGTGGCTCATCGCCATCGTTGTTGCCATAAGGGCTGTTATAAATAGTCGCTTCATTTAGTTTGTTGTTATGTTCATTGGCTCAGAAAACTGCGCCAATTGCATTGCCTACTTGGCAAATATACAACTTTCCCACAGAAACTGCAAAGCGCAGTGGCAAATAAAAAGCTCCAGCCACCTACTCTTCTTGAGAGAGGTGGCTGGAGTTGTTTTGCTTTGTCGAAAAGCTGTAAAGCGGGGCTTACTTCAAGTTGGGGTTGATTTCAGACCACTTTTCTACAGCAGGAATAGCACCGAGTTCAATCACTTCGTTGCGGAGGTCGCAGAGGTGAGCGTATGAGCTACGGAGGTCGGCCATTTCTTCTTCTGTGCCCTTGAGTTCCTTCACGATAGCACCGTCCTTGGTGATTGTCACCTCCTGTGCCATCATGATGTGGTCGAAACCTTCAGCAGTGCAGTAGCGACCAGAAGGCCAAGTGAACTCTTCGCCACCCATAGCGGCTTCGATCATCTTCACACTCACGTATGAAGGGCTTTGGAATGAGCTACGGCCACGGAGTTCGATGATGTGTGAACCACCAGCAACCACCTTCTTTTGAATCTCTGCCCATTCTTCCTTTGAGAGCTTGTCTGTGC
>JBHAFO010000170.1:0-5166 GCA_041856145.1 Alloprevotella sp. | reverse complement strand
CGTCTGGGAAAACGAGCCTCAGATCGACACCGACCTCCTCGCCCTCACGTACATCGGCACACCGCACATTGCGGGTTATAGTGCCAATGGAAAAGCGAACGGTACGCAGATGGCACTCACAGCCGTGGCACGTTTCTTTGCCCTTCCCACGGATTTCAGTATCTCACCCCCCGCACTTTCGCCCAACTTCCAGTACGACGAGCTTTATCCCTCCACGCTTCCAGCCCTCCGCCTGTATAACCCTATGACCGACAGCCGTCGCCTCAAGGCATCGCCCGAGAGTTTTGAATTGCTCCGTAGCCACTATCCCTTGCGATTAGAAAGCGGTTGTACAGTTGAAGAAGCCCTCACGAGGTGAGATGGACTATAGTCTGTCATAATCCCATCTCTTTATATATAAATACAAGCATCGCCCAACACGACTTTTGCGTGTTGGGCGATGCTTGTGATAGGAGGTGCTGGGCTTAAATGCCAGCGAGTTCGATTACCTTGGCTACGGCAGCCTCCAAACCGGTGACGTCTTTACCGCCAGCAGTAGCGAAGTGAGGCGCACCACCGCCTCCGCCCTTGATGAGCTTTGCGGCTTCGCGAACGAGGGTGCCAGCATTGAGGTTGCGAGAGGCAACGAGATCCTTGCTGAGCATCACTGTGAGCAATGGTTTGCCCTCATGGCTTGTACCCAAGACAACGAAAGTGTTGTCGGGGAATTGGTTGGCGATTTGGAAAGCCAAGTCTTTCGCAAACTCTGGGCTTATGGGTGAAGGCGTCACTGCCTGCACCACACGCACGCCATTGATTTCCTTGGCATTTTCCACCAATCGCTGGCGGAGCTGTGCCACCTTCTGTTTCACGAAGTCTGCCACTTCTTTTTGCAGAGCGGCATTCTCTTCGATTGTCTTCACAATGGCAGCACTCAAGTCCTTAGAATTGTTGAGCAAACTGCGGAGCTGCTGCAAGGTATCGGTCATTTCGTAAAAGTTGTTCTCTGCCATTTCGCCCGTGATGGCTTCCACACGGCGAATGCCAGCGGCTACGCTACTCTCGCTCACGAAGTGGAACATACCGATTGCGCCAGTGCGTTGCACGTGACAGCCTCCGCAAAATTCTACGCTGTTGCCAAATTTCACCACACGCACCTTGTCGCCGTATTTCTCGCCGAAGAGAGCGATTGCGCCCATGGCTTTGGCATCCTCGAGGGGCAGTTCGCGGAACTCCTCCAAGGAGATGTTCTCACGGATGCGGCGGTTGATGACACGTTCCACTTGGCGCAACTCCTCGGGCGTTACCTTTTGGAAATGCGAGAAGTCGAAACGGAGATATGTGGGCGTTACCAGCGAGCCTTTCTGTTCCACGTGTGTGCCGAGCACCTCTCGAAGTGCTTGGTCGAGCAGGTGCGTGGCGCTATGGTTGGCTTCGCAAGCACGGCGTGCCTCTACGTCCACTTCGGCACGGAAGGTGGCAGATGGATTTTCGGGCATTTTTGTGGTGAGATGCACGTGCCAGCCGTTTTCTTTGCGGGTATCGAAAATGTCGAGACACTCGCTCTCAGAGCGCAACACGCCCTTGTCGCCCACCTGTCCGCCCATTTCGGCGTAGAAAGGAGTGGTGTTCAGCACGAGTTCAAAGTAAACCTGCTTCTTTTGCTGCACCTTGCGATAGCGCAACACCTGCACATCGGCTTCCGTTTCGTCCCAGCCGATGAACTGCGTTTCGCCTTCAGCGAGCACAGTCCAGTCGCCCGTTTCCACAACTGCCGCATTGCGTGCCCGCTCCTTCTGTTGCTGCATCTGCACATTGAAGGCTTCGACATCGACGGTAAAGCCTTGCTCGGAGCAGATCAGCTCTGTGAGGTCGAGGGGGAAGCCGAAGGTGTCGAAGAGGGTAAATGCCTTTGTGCCGTCAATAGTCGTTGTGCCAGCAGCCTTGGCTTCTGTCATCACACCTTCCAGCATAGAAATACCGTTAGCCAATGTGCGGAGGAAGGACTCTTCTTCCTCGCGTGTCACTTTGGTAATCAGTGTTTCCTGCGCGCGGAGTTCGGGGTAGGAGTCGCCCATTTCCTGCGCCAAGGTAGGAATGAGTTTATAGATAAAGGCTTCCTTTTGGTCGAGGAAGGTATAGGCATAACGCACGGCGCGGCGGAGGATGCGACGGATCACATAGCCCGCCTTAGCGTTAGAGGGCAGCTGTCCGTCGGCGATGGAGAAAGAAATGGTGCGCAGGTGGTCGGCAACGACACGCATAGCCACATCAACCTCCTTGGTCTTGCCATATTCCAAACCGCTGAGCGTAGCAATCTTTTGAATGATGGGCTGGAACACATCTGTGTCGTAGTTGGAAGTTTTGCCTTGCAACGCCATGCACAAACGCTCAAAGCCCATGCCCGTGTCGATCACCTTTTTAGGCAAAGACTCGAGCGAGCCGTCGGCTTTGCGATTGAACTGCATGAACACGAGGTTCCATATCTCGATTACTTGGGGGTGGTCTTTATTCACCAGCGCACTGCCTGGCGTTTGGGCTTTCTCCGCATCGGAGCGCAAGTCCACGTGTATTTCCGAGCAAGGACCACAGGGACCTGTGTCGCCCATCTCCCAGAAATTGTCCTTCTTGTTGCCATTGATGATATGATCTTCGCTGAAGTATTGTCCCCAGATGGCGGCTGCTTCGTCGTCACGACCCAAGCCCTCTTCCTCCGAACCTTCAAATACGGACACATAGAGGTCGTTCTTGTTCATGCCAAGCTCGTCCACGAGAAAACCGTAAGCGAGTTCTATGGCTTCTTTCTTAAAGTAGTCGCCAAAGCTCCAGTTGCCGAGCATCTCGAACATGGTGTGGTGGTAAGTGTCGTGACCCACTTCTTCCAGGTCGTTGTGCTTACCGCTCACACGGAGGCATTTCTGAGAGTCCACGACACGGCGACTTTGTGGTTCGCGTGTGCCGAGAATAATATCCTTAAACTGATTCATACCTGCGTTGGTGAACATCAACGTAGGATCGTCCTTCACCACCATTGGGGCAGAAGGCACAATGAGGTGTCCATGACGCTCAAAGTAGCGCTTGTAAGCCTCGCGTATTTCGTTTGCTGTCTTCATCTAAATTGTGATATATATTTTTTCTCTGCGAAGTTACGAATTTTCAAGCAACTAAGCAGTGAGTAAGGGGCGCATGTGGCGCATGTAGTAGTAAGAGAAAAGAGCGGCGGCACATCCAAGTCCAATGCTGAAAGCGAAGAATAGCCCCGTTACGCCCAATCCAAGTGGGAAGCCGAGGAAATAGCCTATGGGCAGACCGACCACTATGTAGCTAATGACCGAAGCACGCATCATTGGCTTCACTTGCGAAATGCCTCTTAGGGCATTGGCAAAGATAATTTGCAGGGCATCCGCATATTGATAGGCGATGAGGGGGAGAATCAAAAGGAGGGAGAGGGCTTGCACCTGAGGATCGTCGGTGAAAAATTGCACCAGCTGCTGTTGTAGGAAAAAGAAGAGGGCACAAGCCACGGTTGCCATCACGAGAATGACGTGCATGCCAGCCTTCATTGCCAAATGGGCTTGCTTCCAATCGTTCGTGCCACAGAACGTGCCGATACGAATGCTCATGCTTGCGCCAAAACTATAGTAGATCAAAAAGCCGAGGGTGCCGATGGTCATCAACACTTGGTAACTTGCCGCTTCGGCTTTGCCGATCCAGCCTGCCATGATGCAAGAGAAGGTGAAACAAGCGGTTTCTACACCGATTTGCATGGAGATGGGAAAGGAAATTTGGTGCACCTTCCAAATGGCTTTCCATTCATATCGTATCTTCGCAAAAGCCTTGCGGTAAGGGGCATAGCGTTTGCGAAACGCCACGAAGGCGAGGAGGAGGAAGAACATCACGGCGCGTGCCACAAAAGTGCTAATACCAGCTCCCAGCAGTCCCAGCTCGGGGAACGGACCTATGCCATAAATCAGTAAATAATTGCCTATGACGTTGAGCACATTGCTGATGAGCAGGCAACACATGGCTGAGACGGTGTCGTTCGTGGCGTCTGTGAATTGTCGCAACACGTTGAAAGGCATCACGAAGAACATCGAAGCGAGCATCACCAAGTAGTAAGGGCGCGCCAAGGGTAACACATCGGGAGCTTGACCGAGATGATCGATGAAAAGATAAACGACCACTGCAATGGCAACCAGCACAGCAAAGAAAATGGTGTTACTGCCCAATGCTTGTTTCAAATAGTGGCTCGCTTCCCGTTCATCGCCTCTGCCGTACGCCCCACTGACCAAAGGTGTCAGTCCATACGAATAACCGAGCAAGACGAAGGTCATCAAATTAAAAATCTGATTGACAAAACCAGCCGCTGCCAAGGCATCGGTACTGTATTGTCCGACCATCATCGTATCGGCAAAGCTCTGTACAATCACCCCCAGCTGTCCCACCATGATGGGCAGTCCCAGTAAAAGCGTTGCACGATAATGCGAGAAAATACTTGTTTGCATAACAGCTACAAAGATACGGCTTTTGGGAAGAATGAGGAGGACGTATATCCTTCATAGACTTGGGAGGCACACAACCGCACCATTCTATTTTCCGCAGTTACTGTATCTTAGTATTTCAAGAATTATCCTCTGTGGCATATTGTCTATGCACAGAGGATAATCTCTTGTTTGCAATAATAAACAATGCTTGATTTTACAAGTTTTCATGCCGTCAAGGAAGGGCAATACTTACTTTGTTTTTCTCTTGAGTAATGCCTCAAAGAGATAGGTTCTTTTGTGATTGTTTCTCCATTTGAAGAAGAGCACAATTCTACAATTCTTGTAGGTGTTAGGGACTTTGTTTGAGGGAGAAATAGTTATATTCAAGACCATCTCACTCTTGTTTGATTCCTAAACAGGCAATGGAGCGAAATAGGGAGGCACTTTTATGGTAGTTTATAGTTAGCTGTTTTTATATTTCTTGCACAAAGAATAACGTAGGGCAAATGCTATTTTTTCAGCCACTACTTCTTGTTATTCCTTGAAGGTTTGGAAAAAATCCTTGAATGCTTGGAGAATTTTCTGGAAGCCTTCAAGAAATTTCGGGAGGCGGAGGGATAAAATCCGCCTTGCGCCTTTGAGAGGCGTTGTTTGAGGGGCAAAAAGAAAGGGAAGATGGTCGTGACGAACCATCTTCCCTTTG
>JBHAFO010000169.1:0-4964 GCA_041856145.1 Alloprevotella sp. | reverse complement strand
TAAGATTAAGGTGTCCGCTTAGCAATCAATGCTAAGCGGACACCTTAATCTTAAGTAGTAAAATTCTAAATTTCTGCGTCTACATAGAGGAAACGCTTGATGCTACGCTTGGGCGTTTTCTCGAACTCTTGTTCCATCATCTTGATGGCTGTGATTTGTTCGTAGGCAGGAATGAGCTTGTTCAGTTCGTTGCGGTTGAACTCCAATATCTCGAACAAGCGCTCGCGGGTGATGGATTGCTTCTCTGCCTCTTCGTAGTCGGGATAGATGAGTGCAACGAGTTTCTCGCCCTTTTGGATAACCAAGCATTCGCTGACAAAAGGCATGGCTGAGAGCTTGTCCTCAATCTCTTCGGGGTAGATGTTCTGTCCCGAAGCGCCGAGAAGCATATTCTTGGAGCGTCCTTTCAGATAAAGATAGCCGTCTTCGTCCAGCAAACCGAGGTCGCCAGTGTGATACCAACCATCTCTAAGAGTTTCGGCTGTAGCTACTTCGTTTTTGTAATAGCCCAGCATTACGTTTGTGCCACGTACCAACACTTCGCCAACACCTGTTTGCGGGTCGGGGTTATCAATCTTAATTTCCATACGAGGCGCAGCTTTACCACAGCAACCAAGACGGAAGTCTTTCCAATCAACATAGCTAATGATAGGAGCGCATTCCGTAGCACCATAACCTACGGTGAATGGGAAATTGATGGACTTCAAGAATTGTTCAACCTCGCTATTGAAAGCGGCACCACCTATGATGATTTGATAGACATTACCTCCAAAGGCTTCCATCAGTTGCTTGCGTACACGCTCACGGATATTGCTATTGATGATAGGAACGTTCAACAGAAGTTTCATCCCTATGTTTTGCAACTTTGGCAATACCGACTTCTTGATAATCTTCTCTATGATTAGAGGAACAGAGATGATAATGTGCGGTTTTATTTCCCCGAATGCTTGGAAAATGAGCTTTGGCGTTGGCACACGAGTGAGGTAGTGAACATGCGCCCCTGCCAAGAATTCAAAGATAAACTCAAATGCCATACCATACATGTGCGCCATAGGCAACATAGAGATAACCTTTGCTTTACCCGCAGGCATCTTATCTCCCAGCACTTGCACGGCAAAGTCGTAGTTCGACCACAGCGCGCGGTAAGGAATAAGCACGCCCTTAGAATTGCTCGTTGTGCCAGACGTGTAGTTGATGAGTGCCACGTCATCTTCTTGGGCGTGGCGGTAGGCGATATGTTCGGGACGGAAGAATTTGGGGTACTTGCGACCGAAATACTCGTTCAACCGCTCGCGTGCCTCGGTCAGCTTGTCGGTTCGGCTCACGAGGAGAGAGAGGTCTATCAAGCTGATGATACCTTCTAACTGAGGCATCGCATCAGCTGTCAGCGTTGGCCAAACCATATCGCCCGCAAAGAGTAGGCGCGATTCGGAGTGATTGACAATATCGTGTACCTGCTCGGGCTTGAATTCGTGGAGGATAGGCACACAGATAGCCCCATAGGTCAGAGTAGCCAAGAAAGCAGTTGCCCAGTTGGCGCTATTACGACCGCACAAGGCTATTTTGTCGCCAGGGACAATGCCTGCATTCTCAAAGAGAATGTGCAACTTCTCAATCTTGCGAGCAACATCTTTGTATTGAAAGGTTGCCCCTTGATAATCGGTCAAAGCATTCAGATCCCAATACTTGATAATGCTTTGTTCTATGTGCTGGATAAAGTTTCTATTTTCTACCATTATCGGAATTTGCATCTATGCGTTAAGTGCTTACGGGAATAAGCCCAAATCGCTCATTATGTTATATTCTGTGCAAAGATAGGAGTTTTTCGCCTTAGCTCCTTTCCTTATACTTGAAAATGTGACCTCGGAAGGGTATTTTTAGAGGGAGAAAGGAAAGGCGGTCGCCTTATTCAGCCAGAATGAGGCGACCGCAAAAGTTCTAAGGATGTGTGATTTGGTTACTTAATGCGCTTATTCCCCTTTTTGAGATAAACTGCACCTTTCTGCACGCTGTTGATGCGGCGACCAGAAAGGTCGTAGTTGGGAGTGGTTGCGCTTTCGGCAGTAATGGTAGTGATGCCTGTAGCCGTATTGTAGTTAATAGTAATATGTCCATCAGTGTCAAGACTCACAGTAGCTTCTTTGCCTTCTATCGCAACGGGTTGCAAAAGATTCTCCGTGAGTGGTTCAGAGATATAAAGGCTATTGCCTGTGCGGGCAAAGGCTGTTCCTGCATATTCAGTACCTGTATATTGCACACCGCCTTGCATCGGATTTTCGAGTCCTGTAACAGTTACTCTATGTTCAGTAAACCCTTTGCTGTACGCATTGTTCGTAATTTCTTCGATGGTGCATTCGCGGTAAACCATAGAGTAAGCTCCAGGGCTTTCCTCATAGAAGAAACCGATATTGCCATTGGGGAGGAGCGTCATTGTGGAGTAAGCAGAGTTCATGTTGCTCACCTGAAGACCAGCTCTCCAGCCTGTGCAGAGATCGTCGCTCGTCATAGCTTTTCCTGCCTTATCGATTTCCTTATAGAAGAAACTAACATTGGCACGAGTGGGAGCTGTTGGCACTGATTGCAAGAGGAGATCGACTTTCTGATCGCCCTTCTTCACACCCCGCACAAGGAGGATTTCGCCATTCGTGGCATTGTTTCCGAACAACAAACTGCGGTCGCCTGCTACATTGGAGAGCTTTGCCGTTCCCCAGACGCCTTGACCTGTGGCAACGTCTGTATAGTGGAAGATGTTCATCACGCGGCATCCGTTCCAACGAGAAGAGAGAATGATGCTACCATCACGCAACTCTTCCACCTTAGGCTCGTCGCAGTTGCCTGATGCAGCGGGAATACTGCCGAGCAGATGCCACGTTACACCAAAGTCGTCCGAATAAACAATCACGTTGGTGCGCCTACTATTCTTCTGCGTATTCAGACCACCATAAACACGATAGTACTTGTCTTTCTTATAGATGCGGGATTGTATCAAGCGACCAGATCCAAAGAATACATTATATAATGTATCTCTGAAAATGGAGTTACTGCCGTTGTAGAACTCGCTTGTGCGGTTTGTCCAGTTCCAAGTTTGTCCGTTGTCGGAGCTGTGGTGGCGTACCACGGGCTGAAGTTTTGTACTCGTGCCCTGCCAAAACACCACCTTACCGCCTACGCTCATAATCAGCACCTCACCACTTTCGCGATCGGCAACAATGGCTGCATCACCAAAGGCATGGGCTACATTCTCGTTGCCTCCAATGCCATCACCATTGGCAATCATATATTCTTCGCTCCATGATTTGCCGTCCCAAGAAGTGCCGGGTGTTAGGCTGCGACGTGCTACAATATCTACTTCGCCAAAGCCTACGTCTTCTCCAACGGGGCGATAATCACTCACGTTGAGCACATAGCCCTCATGCGTTGTGGCAATGGCTGGAATACGATAAGGCTTGTCGTTCTTCGGCGTGAAGAACATATATTGGTGCTTGTTGTTCGTATCGACAAGATAGTTGGCTTCGAACTTGAGCGTATTGCCAATGGTAAACTCTTGTCCAGCCGTCTGTGGCGTATCGTCCACCTCAAAATCTATCAGCTTATAGCCACGATAAATGAAGTCATTCTCCACCTTTAGCTTATCGCCAGCTGTGAGGTAGATGCTCTTGGTTTCAGTGGGCGATGAGGGGAAGATTGTTGTGGTGGCAATGCCATTGCGAGTAATGCGGAAGTTGGCAATGCGTTCGTTTGTAGGGAAAGGGTTCTCGCCCTCCAAGGTCGTGATGAAAGAACCCTCTACATCCACAACCTCAAATACCCATGAAGCACCGCCATCACCCTTACTGTGGAACTTCAGAGGGCGTGTTCCTGTTGCCCCACCATAAGAGTTGAGCGTCCAATTACCGTTAACTGTATAAAGCTGATGCCCTTTGTCCGTACTACCCGTAATGGACATATCATGCATCTTCCACAGCTGAGGCGTTGTGCTGAAGTTCGTTCCAACATTATCGGCAGGTGTAGTAGCAGCATTGAGGTATAGATTATTGCCGAGCTTGCGACTAATAATTTGGAAACCCTCAGTCGGATTACCCACAAAGGCAAAAAGTTGTTCCATCTTGGTCAAGTCGGTGGGCGAACTTGTGGGCTGTGTTTCGTTTTCTGCCGTCCAAGCATTTGCCAAGTTGCGGGCTGGTTTGATGCGTAACCACTTGGGCTGGCTGATGTCAGCAGTGAAGATGTTAAGTATAAAGCGAGCCTCTACTGCGAGAGGTGCATCGGCTTGTCTGAGCAGTTGGGCGAAGGTTTCGGTGGTGAGCTTCGTGTTGTTATGATAAAAGCCATCGAAGTCATAAGCCTTGTTGGTCGCAGTCATCACAGGCACGGACACTTGATTGGTGTCGTAAGGCATATGTTCAAACGACGTTGTAAAAGTCTGACTGCCCCAAGCCACGGACGCACCCACATTGCCTGGGATTGTCATCGATAGTCGTGTGGCAGGAAGAGGGGCTTCCGTCAGTTGTATGTCGGTAGAGTAAGCTGAGGTAAAAGGCGAGAACAGCGCAATGGCACGGTCTACTGTTTTGTCGTTCTTAACTACAATCACTCGCTTGTCGCTCATGCGGAAGAAAGAGGCAGTGCCTGGCGTGAAGCCATTATAGTAAACGCTGAAATTGAAAGGTGCATCCACCAAAGCCGCTCTATGCTCACTGTTAAGCCCTAAATACTTGCCTGCAAGATTGGTCAGTACGAAGGTACCGTCAGTGTTGCGCTTACAAATAAACTTAAACGCTTTGCTGTCCTCCGTGCGCGTATCAGCAATAGCGAGCGAACCATTCAGATTGTAGAGATGTTGGTCTGCATCGTTCTTCACTGTTAGATAATATGCCCTACCATCTTGCAAGATCACTGTGCTATCAGGCACAAACGCCCAGCTACTATTGGCATCCGTTTTACTGTATAGTCCAATTGTTGAG
>JBHAFO010000168.1:0-2992 GCA_041856145.1 Alloprevotella sp. | reverse complement strand
TTATTCCTTTGCGATGTAAAATAGGTGGAGGACTGCGTTTACTTTGTTTTTTTGTAATACCTTTGCAACATATATCAAATTCATTTTCAATACATCTTCTCTCGTTACGGCAGGGCTTAGGCGGAAACTTTGCTGAACGCTGTTCGCCCGACTGAGCGAAGAGGTACATTTCATTCATTCAACACAGAAACGCAGTCTTTGCTCTTATCTACTTTCGCAGGTGTGTGAAAGCCACATAGATGCAGGGTGAAAGTTATATTTAGGTAGACTTAACTTCAGTTTTCTGTGTCCCAAATTTTATTGTTTCATGAAGAAGACGCTATTCACAACGGCTTTGGCTTTTGTCATTGGGCTGGGGGCTACGCTCGAAGCAGATGCGCAGTTCTTGCTCAAGGGCAGCAATGGGTCGGCAACGCCGCTTGCTCCGCTTTCGCTGGACAAGAAAACGGTGCGGTCGCTCACCCAGAACAACAAGGCACGGGCAGATTTTGCCCCCAGCAAGCAGGGATATTTCCTTGTGGCTTACGACCGTATTCCGTCAACAACTTTGCAAGCGCAAATAGCCGATCTTGCCAAGGTTGTGAGCTATCTCCCAGATTACATTTACCTTTATGCCGCGCCAAACAGCAATTTGGTGGCACCACGCATAGTGGCACTGGCAGGCAGTGAGCTGACGGTGAAGGGAAGCGGTGCTATCCCTTTTGAATTTAAGCTGAGCGAAAAGCTCTATCAAGCCGTGGAGGCAGACCGCGATCTGACGGTTGAGGAGTCGAACCAAGGTTTGGAGGTTCATGTCTTTGACCCGAGCGATTTCGATGCACTCTGCACCACGTTGGAGCGTTGGGAAATTGCTTACGACACCCTCACTGGCACTTCTGCCCATATCCACGAGGCTTCTGTGGGCACGGCAACACAACTGGCAACCATTCCTTATGTCAGTAGTGTAAGCCTTTATGTTGCGCCACAAGCCGAAGAAGATGCGCCAGGCATAAAGGTGATCATGAACACCAATATGGTCGATATTGTTAATTATGATCGAAAAGGACCAATCGGCAAGGGTGTGACTTTCATGAACTGGGAGCGTTATGGCGCACAGGCTTACTTTCCCATCAACACCTATGGTCGTACGCTCTCGGGCAACAAAGGCGACAGCTACGACAATGGTCACGGCTCCTCTGTGGGCAACATCGTTGCAGGCGCAGACAACGTGGGCGAATGGGGTAGCGGTGGTATGGCACCAGGCATGCAGTATCTTTCTTCTGTAGGCGGGACGGGTGGTTTCTACAACACCCCTACAGGCACAACAAACGCTATCAATGCCGGCTTCTCACCCATAGTGACAAACCACTCTGTGGGCTGGACAAAAGGCGATGTGGCTTACGGTGGTACAGCAAGAGAAATTGACATTCTGACTTACAACACCAATAGCTATTTGCACTTTTACTCGGCAGGTAACAACTCCGATGGTACATACAATGGCTATACAAAGGTTGGCTACACCACGATCACGGGCTCGCAGAAGACAGCCAAGAATGGCTTTATCGTCCATTCCACGAGCTATCCTGGTGTGGACGTTGGCTTCACTGCCTTCGGTCCCACCAAAGACGGTCGTATGAAACCCGACATCTCTGCCCAAGGCACAGCAGGAACGTCTTTTGCCTCTCCAGGTGTAGCAGGCTTGGCTGGTTTGTTGATGGAACAATACACCACCACCTATGGCACGCCGATGCGATCCGATGTGATCAAGGCGGTGATACTGAACTCGGCGATGCGCCTGCGTGTCTATACGGATAAAGATACGAACGTGAAAACTGATACGGTGAACTATATCACTTACCGTTCGGGCTTCGGACAGATCAATCCGCTCGCTGCCGTTGAAGCTATCGCAGAGAGAAGACTCACCACGAACACCATTGGTCAAGGCGAAACGCAGGATTTTGTTGTGAACATTCCCGAGGGACAGACAGAGGCGCGTTTCATGCTCTATTATCACGACCCTGCGGCAGTGGCAGGTGCAGCGAAAACGTTGATCAACGACCTTGACCTCTCTGTGATTACACCCAGCAATGAAACCATTCTCCCTTGGACGCTCTCGCCTGCTGTAGACAGTGTGCACCTGCCTCCAGTTCGCAAGGTCAATCGCATCGACAACGTAGAGCAGGTGGTGATCACAGCCCGCAACAAGGGCGAGACCTTGCAAGCTGGTGCTTACACCCTCCGTGTGCGTGGACACATTGTGCCAACTGCATCGACGCAGCCCGACTATGTGCTCACTTGGCAATATCGTCCTCGTGGCATTCGCTTGACTTCTATGCCTAAGAATTTCCGCATTCCTGTGGGTGAAACGCCTTTGCTCACCTGGGAATTGACCTTGGCTGCCAACGAGAACAAGCTGATTGGCGACCAACGCAAGCTGACTTACTATCCTACGGTGCATTACCGCACTTCGGAGACGGGAGCATGGACTGCAATGACAGCCTTGGACAATAATAAATACGGAGCTAACTACTTCCACTTCACTGCCACTGCGGCGATGAAGAGCAATGCCACACAATTCCGTGTGCAGATCGACAACATGGAAGCCATCTCCAACAAAGTGCAGGTGGAGAACCGTTACGAAAAGGCACCAAAGCTGGAAATGTTTTCTCCCTCCTCAGTGCGTTTGAGCTGGGGCGATCAAGGCATCACTTCAGGTAAGGTCTATATCCATGCCCTGTATCAAGATTACATGACAGTCATTGACAGTGTGGATCACCCAGCACTCTCCAAAACGGTGCAGGCGCCTGCGGGAGTGACTTTCGACACGAACACTTATTTTGCCATCTCTCATCTCAACGGTGCAACCAATGCCCGTAGCGTGCGCTCGCTCCCTGTGTCGCTGAACCAGACCAATCCTTATGGCTCTGACCCAGACACGCGATGGCCAGCAACGACTTTCTCACTTTGTGCAGAAGACGAGATAACTCTCAAAACCTTGGTAACAGAAGGTACT
>JBHAFO010000167.1:0-6979 GCA_041856145.1 Alloprevotella sp. | reverse complement strand
TTTGCTTGGCAAAGTTACATATTTATTTTTTCATGTCCAACCCTTTGTGCTTCCTTTTGTTCCAGATAAAGAAAAATTGGAGAGTAAAATATTTTACTCTCCAATTTGTGTAGCGCGACCCAGGATTGAACTGGGGACCTCATGATTATGAATCATGCGCTCTAACCAGCTGAGCTATCGCGCCATTATTGCTTTGCGAGTGCAAAGATAGAAACTTTTTTGTTTATACCAAAGGATTAGAGCAAAAAGTTTGACTTATCTAATAAAAAGAGGGAGGAGAAACTTTGCTCTCAAGAGATCTTTTCTCGCCATGATATGCCGAAAGCACATTCTGCAACTTAGCTGGGACGGAGAGGATTTTACCGAAATCTTTCTGTGAGCTGTGTAATCTCTTGGGCTGGAGATTGGCGATTGTAGAGGATGTTGTAAACTGCATCAAGGATGGGCATTTCAACTCGGAAATGCTTGTTAATCTCCTTCATACACTTCGTAGCATAATAACCCTCGGCAATCATTTGCATTTCAATCTGTGCACTCTTGATGCTATAACCGCGACCAATCATTGTGCCAAAGATGCGGTTGCGAGAGAAGTTTGAGTAACCCGTAACCAAGAGGTCGCCCAAGTAGGCACTGTCGTAAACGTTGCGTTCAATAGGGTAGACTGCCTTGAGAAAGCGATTCATTTCTTGCACAGCATTAGCTATGAGGACAGCTAAGAAATTGTCACCATATTTCAAGCCATAGCAGATGCCTGCTGCAATCGCAAAAACGTTTTTGAGTACGGCTGCATATTCAATTCCTATGACATCGCTACTGGTCTTTGTTTTTACATAATTGCTGGAGAGAATCTCTGCAAACTGTTTGGCTTTATCTTCATCTGCACAGCCTACTGTCAAATAGGTTAAGCGTCCATAGGCAACTTCCTCAGCATGACTTGGTCCTGCTAATACGCCACAAAACTCATCAGGTACATTATATACTTGACGGAAATATTCGGAGCAAACCAGATTTTCCTCTGCAACAATCCCCTTGATCGCAGTAATTACAAACTTATCGTGGAGCTTTGTACGGAGCTTGCGCAGGTGATTACTGAGATAAGGCGAGGGGACAACAAAGATCAATGTGTCGCAGTGCTTTACAGCCTCCGTAAGATCGGTTGTGAAGGTAATCCTACTAACATCAAAGAGGGCGTCTGTCAAGTAAGAAGGGTTGCGACCTGTGCGTTTGAAGGATTCGATTTGGTCGTCTCGGCGAATGTACCAATAGATATGGTCTACCTTTTCCAAAAGCATCTTAGCGATGGCTGTAGCCCAACTGCCACCGCCAATGACTGCGATCTTTTTAATTTGAAAAGACTGTTCCATTATCTTATTGTTATTGATGAAGGGGCGAACAGGTGTCCGCCCCTATAAAATTTAGTCGGTAAAATGGCTTAACCAGCCTTCAATGTCTGAGACAGAGGGCTTTTCAATCTTAAGCTTATACTTCTTGAGAATATCTCCAATTTGTTGTTGGATTTTTTGTGCCTTACTATCCTTTAGATCGGATACCAAATAATAACCCACCTTTTGGAGTACGGGCACAATCTCTTCTGGCACACCGATTTCAGTGTACTTGTTTGCTGCATCGCGAGGAGCTTTTTTCTCGGGGCGCATTTGTGGGAAGAAGAGCACTTCTTGGATGAAGAATTGACCCGTGAGCAACATCACGAGGCGGTCGATGCCGATTCCAATACCAGACATTGGAGGCATACCATATTGCATGGCACGCAAGAAGTCTTGGTCTATGAACATTGCCTCATCGTCACCCTTCTCGCTCAAGCGCAACTGATCCATGAAACGTTCCTCTTGGTCAATGGGGTCGTTCAGCTCGCTGTAAGCATTAGCGAGTTCCTTACCATTTACCATCAGCTCAAAGCGTTCTGTCAAGCCAGGCTTGTCACGGTGAACTTTGGTGAGTGGCGACATTTCAACAGGATAGTCAGTGATGAATGTAGGTTGGATAAACTGCCCTTCGCAGAATTCGCCAAAGATTTCATCAATCATTTTGCCCTTGCCGTATGTCTCATCAATATCTTGCAGCCCAAGCTCTTTGCAGGCTTGGCGCACTTCTTCCTCGCTCTTCTGATAGAGATCGTAGCCTGTCTTTTCCTTGATAGCATCCAGAATACCGATGCGACGGAAGGGGGCTTTGAAGGAAATAAGATTGTCGCCCACTTGCACTTCGGTTGTTCCATTCACGTCCATACAAATCTTTTCCAAGAGTTGCTCCGTGAAGTTCATCATCCATTTATAATCCTTATAGGCGACATAGAGTTCCATACATGTAAACTCAGGGTTGTGCGTGCGGTCCATACCCTCGTTACGGAAATTCTTGCCAATCTCATAAACGCCATCGAAACCACCGACCACAAGACGCTTCAAGTAAAGTTCTGTTGCGATGCGGAGGTAAAGTTCTATATTCAGACTATTGTGATGCGTCATAAAGGGACGTGCCGAAGCGCCCCCAGGGATAGATTGGAGTGTTGGTGTTTCAACTTCCATATATCCGTGGGCATCGAAGAAATTGCGCATTGACTTCAATATCTGCGAACGTTTTACGAAGTTGGTCTTCACGTGAGGGTTTACAATCAGGTCGATATAGCGCTGGCGGTAACGTAATTCGGGATCGTCGAAAGAGTCGAACGTTTGTCCGTCCTTCTCTTTCACCACAGGGAGTGGCTTCAGACTCTTAGCAAGGAGTGTCAGCTCCTTGGCGTGTACAGAAATTTCTCCTGTTTGCGTTCGGAAGACAGTTCCTTTAACACCTATATAGTCGCCAAGGTCGAGCAGTTTTTTGAAAACCGTATTATAAAGTTCCTTGTCTTCGTCAGGGCAGAGGTCGTCACGAGTAATGTATACTTGAATACGACCTTGGGCATCCAAAAGCTCGCCAAAGGAAGCTTTACCCATGATACGTCGTCCCATCAGACGACCTGCGATGCACACTTCACGAGGTGTATCTTCGTCTTTGAAATTCTCAATGATTTCACTCGTATAAGCATCTACTGGATATTCTGCTGCGGGGTAGGGATTGATGCCCAACTTGCGCAACTCTTCTAAGGAGTTGCGGCGATTGATCTCTTGTTCGCTGAGGTCTAAAATATTCATATCTGTAAATCTTCCTATATATGGAAAGGCTGTTTCTAATGAAAGATGACTTTGTTCTTTCCTACAAAATTACTGATATTTTTTCGTACCACCAATTTGTGAGGTCATACAAGGCAGATCTCAGCCTTTTTCTTCTGCATAAAATATGGAGGAAACTTCTCTATCTCAATTATTCTTTGTTACTTTGTTGAAGATTTATGCAAGCGGATTTACAGAGAACAAGAAATTAAGTTTTTAGATTTGACTAAAAGAGAATCATACTAAGATGAAAAAATATATTTTCCTTTCACTAATGACTATCGTCACCATAGGCTTACAGGGACAAGATATAAAGCGTTTATCTGATGGAACGGTGGTAGTGAACACTACTTCATTAGGTAAAAATATAAATGGCTATCGAGGCGAAACACCTTTGGAAATTTATATAAAGAATGACGTAGTTCAGAAGGTTGTGGCTTTGAAGAATCAAGAAACACCTAAGTATTTCAATCGTGTAGAGCGCTTACTTTTGCCTCAGTATGTTGGTATGACTATCAAGAAGGCTGAGCGTGCCAAAGTGGATGCAGTTACTGGTGCAACAATGTCTTCCAAGGCGGTAAAGGAGAACATTAAGCGTGGTTTGACCCTTTATAAGAAAAATAAATAATCCCCTTATTAAGCCAAGCACCAAGCCTTCAGCAAAATGTTGAGGCTTGGTGCTAAATTGAATGGTGAGTATGTCGAAGATCAATGTTTTTTCTGCTGAATGTTTAGGTGATTGCCCTGCGATTCATTGCGTAGAGCAGGCATTTGCCGCTTTCAGAATAACCCCAGAGAATAACCTGTCACACCTCTATGTAGGCACGAACTTGTTTAAAGTTACAGTTATTGGTATTTGTCTACAAGGGCAAATGTGTCTGGTGGTCAATGAGAAAGAACATATTGTCAAGGCGGAAGATTTCTATGGTGTTCTGACCGACCATCGTGCAGGAGTTAAGGAGGTCTCAGATGATTTCTTGGCAATCAATGTCGTAGTATCTTCCAGTTTCATAGATGAAACTCTGCCACAACAGCGACTCCTCTCCAGTGTCCTTATGAGTTTAGTCGAATCACCCATTACACATCTCAGTTCAGAAGAGTGCCAGCGTATTACATCTTGGTTCAAGTTAGCTTATGAATATGCAGGATTGAAGCATCACCCTTTACGCTATGAAATTGTACGTTCACTCTTGGCATCAGTCTTCTATGATGTGGGCGGGATCTTGGAGAACTTGCACCACGGCAAAGTTAGTAATAGAGCTGAAGATTTGTTCGTGCAATTTCTCCGCCTGGTATCTCAACACAGCAAGACGGAGCGCACCGTCAGCTTTTATGCAGAGAAACTTGGAGTAACGCCCAAGCATCTCACAGCCACTATTACACGTATCAGTGGGAAAAGCACTCTCTATTGGATAACACGTTATGTTATCATCGAAGCGAAATCAATGCTGAAGAATACGAGTAAGAGCATTGGCGAGATAGCTGAAGAACTGAATTTCGCATCGCAGTCGTTCTTCGGAAAATTCTTCAAGTCCAGCACGGGCATATCTCCCTCTCAGTATCGACAGCAGGACATTGATGAAGAGGCATCAGCATAGTAGTAAATCATCGGGACTATTGAATCCAATAGTCCCGATGATTTACATAATATATCTACTCAATAGGGAAAACATTTGTCTTCATTCAACAGCCTTTTTCTCCCAATTATGGGTTAAGCAATTTCTGTCGCTTGGCTCAGCTCGTCTGGCTTAGTGGAAAGATTGAGTATCAATTTGATACTTTCCACATTTACTGTGTCAGTTGTTAGGATGCGGTACGGATGCAAATCGAACTTAGTTAGAAGTTGGTCTTTGAGTGTATCACGCTGTTGCTGTGCGTCACGTCCTCTATGGAATTTCCAACCATCTACCTCTATGGTTTGAAGCGGTTGTTTCGTGAGAGAATTGTAGATGAGGAAATCCACGTGAGAGAAAGGACTTTCAGCAAAGGCTCTTTCTTCGTCAGTGAGTAAAGTCCAGTCGGCAATCAATCTTGAGAGTGGATAATGACATAGCACCTCAATATTGCTCAAACCTAACTCAGCTATAGCTTTGACTATCAAATTATAAATGAGATTTTCGGAGAGATACTCTGAAACGGAAGAGTGTTCCGCCTCATAGGCCAATCGCTCCATGGTGTATTGCTTATAGAGCAAATCAAAAACAGAATGCAACTTGCTTTCCTTTACCACAAAGTTATTGTATTCTATATAGGCGATGAGCTGGGCGAGATTGGTGTCTTGTGGCATCTCATTGCCGTTGGTCACGATGCAAAGATGGGTTTTCGCACGGGAGATTGCCACATTAAGGAGATTGATATTGTCCGAAAATTCGGTAGGTGCATTATCTACAGTACTCATAATAATAGTATCGCACTCACGACCTTGAAATTTGTGTACTGTGCTGGCAATATCTTTTCCTAAGGTTCTGTTTATTTCGTCCGCCTGCTGGCGATAGGGAGTGATGATACCAACACTTTCTGAATCTGCATATTCAGGCATTATTTCTTCTGCGATGACATCAATCTCACGCTGGTTAAAATGACTACGAGCATGGTTGCCTTTGGCTGTGCGAACAACCTGCAATACATTTTCCTCGTCATTGTCGGTAGTCATTGCTACCAGCTCTCCATTGTAGAAGCGTTGGTTGCAAAATTCAATAATTTTAGGGTGGCAACGATAATGTTCACGGAGCAGTGTAACAGGTGCTTCTTTGAAAACTTCGGCACAGGAGCGCAAGAAGCTATGCGTCAAAGCGTTGTATTTATCATCTACACTATACGTTGTTTGGATAACCTGCAAAGCGCGTGCCTCTTCACGGCTAACTACATTGGGCAACTGCATATCGTCGCCCACAATTACTGCGTTCATGGCGCATGAGAGTGCCAAAGCTCCGGTTTTGATGTCTACTTGTGAGGCTTCGTCCATGATTACATAGTCAAACACCATATCTTCGCTGATACAGCTCTTGGCAGAGTAAGTGGTGCTGAGCACAACAGGATATTCCTCTAAGAAAGCCTCGGTCTGTTGCTTAATACTGCGGAGAGTAAATTGTTTTCTGCATCTGTCGCTATACCGTTTAGCTATCTTGCTCTTCAATACTTGCAAAGAGGAGGAGCGCAAATCTTTCACACTTTGCTTGAGGTCAATAGACTGAAGTTTTGAGACTATGTCTTGTAATTCTTGCTCAATTTCAGTCTTTCTGGAAATGTAGTAGGCACTTTCTAAGTTAGCAATCAAGTGTGTATTCTTGCCGTTGAGCAAAGGGAATAATTTTCTGCCTAATACCACTGACCACTTCAAGCGAAACCAAAAAGTGGGCTTCTGCTCCCGCTCTATCATCATCTGATAAAGATTGAGCAGCTTCATCAACTTGGTAGAAGGTTTATTATTGAGCCAACTATCATTCGCATTTCCTGTTTCCAACATCTCGTTATATTGGCTTTCTTTCAGGAGTGCATCATACTCCGCCTTAAGCTGGGCTTCGCGCAACTGACTATCAAATCCTTGCGAAACTTGATGCAACGCCTCCTTCGCCTGCCGTTTGGCAGTAGTAAAATCGTCGAACTTCCAAATAGCCATATCGGGATAAGGTACTTGGTTTGCAATAAACTCTTCCTTGTTTCTCCTGCAACCAAGTTTGGCTACGATAAAACCAAGACCTTCACTGTCCAACTTCTCTTCCACATTCTCCACGGCAGAGTTATTGTTTGACACAACGAGTACAGTTTTCCCCGCAACAAGTAGGTTGGCAATGATGTTGAGAATTGTTTGG
>JBHAFO010000166.1:0-4501 GCA_041856145.1 Alloprevotella sp. | reverse complement strand
TTTTTAGTTCCAACCTCTAAGATACGAATTTTGGAGCTTACACACTTTTTAGGGACACTACCTTCAGACAAAGGCGGAGTAGAATTGTTACAGCCTATCGTTTCATCTCCTTACACAACAATTTTCTCTCCTTGCGCTTAGAAAATCGTCTGGAGGGCTTAGATTTTCAACTGGAGGCGCAAAGAAAGTTTAGTTTTCACTGATATCTATATAATTTCCACTGATAATTATATAATTTGCACTGAGTTCTATATAATTATCAGTGGAAACTAAACTTTTCCTACGCTTTCAGTCGAAAATATCTGCCTGCCTGCCAAGTATTCCTATGCCAGCAGACAAGTATTCCTATGCTCACAGCAGAAAGTGTCAGCGCAAAGAGGGAAATTTTCTCGTGCCAAAACATCTTTTTCTTCACCCTCGAGATGGAACAAATAGCAAGATTTCTCCGCAAACCATGGTGAAGAGGAGGCGCAGACGCTTTGCAAAACAAGAAGAAAATGCTAACTTTGCCTCCAGTTTGATATATTAGCAATCATTCACTTATCCCTAATATGGATTGGATTCTTAAACTTATTACTGACACTGAGAGTGTGGCGCATATCGTTGCGCTCTATGCCATCGTGATTGCCTTGGGCGTTGCGCTGGGGAAGATCAAAATTGGCGGTATCGCCTTGGGCGCAACTTTTGTGCTCTTCGTAGGTATTCTTGCAGGCCATCTCTATCAATCGTTCGGCATCGCATCGCCCGATGGAGGCTTGGCTGTGCCACACGGCGTACTCGACTTTGTACGTGAATTTGGCTTGATACTTTTTGTCTACTGCATCGGTCTACAAGTAGGTCCAGGCTTTATCAATTCTTTCAAGAACGGCCCTGGCATCAAGATGAATTATATCACGATTGGCGTAGTTACGCTCAACGTCGTGGTAATGTTGCTACTCTATTTCCTCCTCTTCGCCTCTCGCAACAATGTGCAAGATTTGCCAATGATGGTTGGCGTGATGTGCGGAGCGGTGACCAACACCCCAGGTCTTGGTGCTGCGCAAGAGGCTTTGAGAAGTTTGGACAGCGAAGCCCTCCGTGGCATCAACATTGCATCGGGTTATGCTTGCGCTTATCCTCTTGGTGTGGTTGGTATCATCGGTGCAATGATTGTGTTGCGCTTTATCTTTGGTATCAAGTTGGACGAGGAGGAAAAGGCGATCCGCCAAGAGTCGCAAGACAATCCCAACGCGAAGCCACACCGTATGACAGTGCGTGTGAGCAACCACGCCATTGTGGGCAAGACGGTAGGTCAGTTGCGCAATTTCTTGGGTCGCACTTTCGTTTGCACCCGCTTGATGCGTGATGAGTCCGTGTCAGTGGTGTACGAGAACACTCTTCTCTTGAAAGACGACTATGTCAATGTGATTTGTGCAGAGGTTGATGCTGAAGCGATTGTTGCCCTCTTCGGTGAGGAGGTGCAGTACGACTGGCACATTGAGAATAGTGCCATCGTTTCAAAACGCATCCTTGTGACGCAAGCAAGCGTCAATGGTCGCACCCTCGGGCAGATGCACTTCCGCAATCTCTATGGGGTTAATGTAACACGCCTTACTCGTGGTGGTATGGAACTCTTTGCTGATGAGAACATCCATATACAAATCGGCGACCGTCTGTTAGTAGTTGGTGAGGCTGAAAGCGTACAACGTGTGCAGGAAGTGCTTGGAAATAGCGTGAAACACCTCGAGCATCCGAACGTAGGGTCTATCTTCTTGGGCGTACTCATCGGTATTATTTTCGGTTCTCTGCCTATTGCTATCCCCGGCATGAGTGCCCCGCTCAAACTCGGATTGGCTGGTGGTCCGCTGATCATCGCCATTCTCATTAGCTGTTATGGCTACAAGCTCAAAATCGTGTCCTATACAACGTCCTCTGCGAATCTTCTGCTGCGAGAAATAGGCTTGATTCTCTTCCTTGCCAGCGTTGGTATCAAGGCAGGAGCAACATTCTGGAACACGGTCAGCGAGGGCGATGGCATCACCTACGTATGGGCAGGCTTCCTCATCACCATCATTCCGCTCTTGATCATGGGCTTCATCGCACGCAAGTTCTTCAAGTTTAATTACTTCACCTTGATGGGTATCATTGCAGGCTCAACAACAGACCCCCCTGCGCTTGGTTACGCCACTGCAACAGCCAACAACGATGCGCCAGCCTTGGGCTATTCAACTGTTTATCCCTTGACGATGTTCCTCCGTATCTTGGTGGCACAGGCACTCATCCTCTTCCTCGTTTCTTAGAGCTGGGGCAATCCTTTTTATAACCATATAATTCCAGCAGGCGTTGCCCAGTGCATCGCCTGCTGTTGTACAAAAAGACTATGAACAAGATATTTCGATTGGCAAAAAGCCTTCGCACCTTTGCGGCACTCTCCTTTTGTGCTTCTGCCTTGCACCTCTCGGCACAAACAGTCACGGTGGCAGTGTTCTCTCTCAACGACTTCCATGGCGGTTTCGTTGCTGACGATGAGAAGGACATCCCTGGCGCAGAGAACGTGTTAGCAACGCTCGACAGTTTGAAGCGCATTTATCCCTACAACCTGACCGTTTCCGCTGGCGACAACTTCGGAGGCAGTTTTTTCTATAAAGCCACGAATGGCACGCTCTTTCCTCGCTTCTTTGCCGATTGTGGTATCGGCATTTCAGCGGTGGGCAATCACGAGTTCGACGATGGGGTAAAAGAACTGGCAAAGAAGTGGGCAGACTCTCCTCTACGTCCTACCGATTGGTCGCTCCGCTACGTTTGTGCCAATGTGCGCGATGCTTCGGGCAAAATCCCAAGCTACATGCAACCTTTTACCACCCAAGAAATCGTACTTTCACCCACGAAAAAACTCAATGTCGCCTTCGTGGGACTGCTCACATCGTCTACTCCATCGCAGGTGAGCAAGCGCCACATCGAGGGTTTGAGCTTCGATGGTAAATACACGGCGGTGCTGGACAGCGTGCGAGGCTTGCCTGGTTACGAAGCAGTGAAGAATGCCGACCTTCGCTTCCTCCTCCTCCATATTGGTACGCAGATGGAAGAAGGCAAGGTTGTTTGGGACGACCCTAATGCAAGAGATATGGCAGCTTTCAACGATCCAACGTTTCACGCACTGCTGACAGCGCATAGCCACAGCGAGATCTGTGGACACATCAATGCTCAGCAGTATCCTGTGGTGCAAGGCGAGTGGCACGGAGAATATATCAGTGTCATCAAAGCCGTAGTGGACACTACCACAATGGAGGTTTTGCGTGTAGAGCCAATGCTTGTTCAAACACGCACCGACCTCCCGCTCAAGGGGCGTGCCAAGGAGATGGCAGAGCTTGTTGCCCATCAACTGGAGACGACAAAGATGGCTGGCGCACCGCTCAGCGAAGTGCTCACTCGGGCAAAGGATGATTATGAACACGACCGTAGCGAGAAGCACCGACAAACCTATGTGGGACAGCTCGTTTGCGAGTCGTACGACGTGGCAGCCCGCAAGGTTTTGGGTTTGAAGGACGCCATGATTGTTGGCGTGAGCAACTTCGGGAGCATCCGTGCTGGCTTTTCGGAAGGAAAAGTGCGGGTACTCGACATTGGCGAGACCCTTCCCTTTGCCAATGGTCTACGCATCTATCGCCTGACGGGGCAGCAACTCTTAGACCTCATCGACTTCGGACTTCACAATCAGAAGTACGGCTATATCCAAAGCTCGCGCTTGTTGATTGACCAAGATAAAAAAGGCAATGTCAAGCGTCTCACTTACGTTTCTCCCCAAGGGCATCGCACGAAGTTGAAAGCATCGAGCGTTGTCTACCTCGTTGCCGACGATTTCCAAGCCAATGGTGGCGACGGCTACGACACTAAGTTTTTCCCCCGTGCCCAAGAAGTGAAAGGCATCACGATGCCCACCACCACAGAAGCCTTTATCGCTTATCTGCGCACCCTGTCCGAGATTTAAGGACGCCTAATTACTCCAATCAATGAAGATACCTGTGGCTCAGCTGAGCCAGATGCAAAAAGAAATGGGCGAGATCATTCGTCTTGGTCGCAACGTGATGCTACTTTCCCCCACGGGAAGTGGCAAGACGTTGTCGTATATGATTCCCCTCTGCGAGCGTTTGCAGATGGGGCAGTCGCCACAAGTCGTTGTTGTCGTCCCCTCTCGTGAATTGGCGTTGCAGAGCGAAGCCGTTTTCCAGTCCTTGAAATCGGAACACAAAGCCATGTCGCTCTATGGTGGTCGCCCCACGATGGACGAACACCGCCGTTTGCGCGCCCTACAACCTGCCATGCTCTTTGCCACGCCCGGACGTTTGCTCGACCACTTGCAGAAGGACAATTTCGACGCCTCTGCCGTGCGTACCCTCGTCTTGGACGAGTTCGACAAATGCTTGGAGCTCGGCTTCCAAGAACAGATGGAAGATATTGTAGCCATGTTGCCAAACGTGGAACAAACCCTCCTCACTTCTGCCACCGAAGCCGACACCTTACC
>JBHAFO010000165.1:0-5372 GCA_041856145.1 Alloprevotella sp. | reverse complement strand
GAGTTGCCAAAGTTAATCGCCTCTTTGCGCCCGACAACGCCCATCTATGGTACATTCTTAGAGGGGGATGATCTCTATGAAAAAGATTTGAGAGCTGGCGGACTTCTAGTAATGGGCAATGAAGGGCGTGGCATCTCTTCAGAGATCGCAGAATTAGTAACCGATCGTCTCTTCATTCCCAATTATCCGCTCGATCGCTCCACGAGCGAAAGCCTCAACGTTGCCGTTGCAACCTCTATTGCCTGTGCCGAGTTTAGACGACAGGTGCGCAAGGGCTAAGTCCTGACTTTACGACTGATAGCAGAAGTTGTAAAAGTCGCAGAATTTGCAAACATCCTTATTCTCAGGCGGAGTAAACTGTACTTTCTCGCCTTCTCGCTCAGTGGTGAAAATATCTTCCAAAAGTTTCAAGAGATTTTCTTCAAACTTACCGATGAATTTGCTGACTGAGTAGCAAGGCTCTTCGCCGTAGTAGAGATAAGGATTATAGCCGTCCCAGTGCGCTTTGTTCGTGAAGAATAAAGCTGGAGCATATTGGTGATGAGGGTCTTGCTTGAGGAGGGCAAGGCAATAGATGAGCGTCTGAAATGTATAGTGAGGACGCTTCTTCCCGCCAACGAACATCGCATCAATTTCCTTTATATTCTGGTCATCGGGCTTACCGCCTGTTTTGTAGTCGAAGACACGGTAAATATCTGTGCCATCTTCGGGATTACGCACGATATCGAAGCGGTCGATGATACCCCCAATGCTAACTGTGTGTTCACCACCATTATAAGGGAAAGCCATATCTACATACACTTCTTTCTCTATGCCTTTGATGAAAAATGGCGTCTGGCTATGGTCGTAGCGGATGAGATTGAGAAGAAAGGTGCGCACGAGGCTGTCGATGAGCGCATTCCGTTGTACGGTGTTATCGGCTTCCTCGTATGCTTTGATGAGGTAGGAATTGAAAAGTGCCGTTCCACCTTTTTGCAAGAAAGGCTCGAGAGCTTCGGCTGTTACTAAACCGTCGGCTGTGCATTTGTCTTGATAGAGCAACTCGGCAGTTTTATGGAAGAGTGAGCCAATTTGATTGGCTTGAAAATCTTCTGGCGCAGGCGGTGGTGTTTCCAGACGGAGCACACGGCTATAATAAAATTGGAGTTGGCAGTTGATATAGCTGTTGAGAGCTGTGGGCGAAAGACGTTTTAGGCGTTCAGCCAAATCAGCTGGCTTGTCGATGGGCTGAGGCTGGGGCGTTGTGGTCTTTTGTTTACTATCCAAAACGAGGTGGCGTACAGCATGGGGCGATTCCACCAAGAGTTGGGTCAAGAATCGTGAACGTTCGCCTTTCTCATCGCCACTCGTTGCATTATTATATGATAGTCGCAAATGCGTAGCTCGCTGGAGCAGGCGGTAGAAATAGTAGGCAAAGACAGCTGTCTTCTTCTCGTAGGTGGTCAGTCCAAACTCTCGGCGAATGAAGTAGGGGATGAAGGACGCATTACTTGCTTTCTTGGGCAAGACGCCTTCGTTTACTGAAAGCATCAACACACGATCGAAGTCCAAATTACGGGTTTCAAGCACCCCCATGATTTGCAAACCCATGGCTGGCTCGCCGTGGAAAGGAATAGACGTTTGGCGAACAAGTTGGCGGAAAAGGCGACGTATGGTCGTGGAGGTAGAGGTGTCGAACAAGCCTTTGCGTACAATCTCGAGCAGATTGTTTACGAGCAGATACACTTGATAGTAAGCCTCGCTATAAAGTTCGTGCCAAATGTCTGCTTGTCCGTCTTCATTTTTGGACTTTTGTGCCTCTCGCTCCTTAATACCAGCAGATTTTATTTCCTCACCCAAACGTTCCAAGAGTTCGACCATCGAAGCCGTTGGTTGCTTCTCCTCTTCTCTGAAAAAGCGGTCTACCAAATTATAAGCTGGCGTTTGCATCAAGGGGAAACCCTTTGTTACGTTGATGGTCGAGACATTCTTAGGTAGATTGTGCAAAACGGGCAAGATTTGGTTCTCGTCACAGACCACAATAGCTGTCCGCTTTGGATCTTCCGTCAAGTTTTGTTCTATCCAAGGCGCAATGGCTGCCGCTTGCACGTTATTCGATGCAGCTGCCACAAACTCAATTCTCTTTTCCTTGCCGAAGTTCATGAAATGTTCCTCACCCAAAGCGTTGGGGAAGAGCAAGAGGTTTTCACGAACAAAGCGACCTGCCTCCATCTCGGGGTGTTCCTTGGTATAATATACGTCATAATCCCAATAGAAGAGGGCACGCCCTTGTTTCTTCAAAAGTGTGAACAAGGCTTTCTCCACCTTGTCCAGAACATTGAAGCCTACAAATACATAGTGCGTGGTGCGGTCGTCCAAAGAAATCGTTTCCGCTTTCAACGCCTCCACTACTTGACGATACAATGCACCCTCATACGCCAATCCCTCGGCTCTGAGGTCGGCATTGAGTTGCTCGTAGATATTTGCCAGTTGGTTCCAAAGGTGGCGGAAGCGTTCCTTTACTTTGGAGGTGGCTTCTTCTGAGAAACTACTGAAGAAACGTTGCAAAACATGTACTTGCTCTTCGGTGAGGAAATTGCCAAAGTCGATGTTCTGATAGTCCGACACATTGGTGAAAATACGCTTGGCATCAGCCATATTCTTATCCAAATCCTCGAAGTCGGCAAGTATCATCTCGCCCCAGCCGTAGAAGAAATCGAGTGTAAGCTCTTCAGCCTTTTCTTCCTTCGACAACGCCATATATATATTGTATATTCGACAAACGACCTCTATAGGATCGATGGTCTTCAGAGGCGAGAGCGAACGGAAAAGGTCGCTGATAGTTTGATAAGTCGGTGCCCAAACAGGCGTGTCGTCCTTGGCTAAATAATCGTTGAAGAACAAGCCTGCACGTTTGTTGGGGAAAATAATTTTGAGCCGTGAGAGGTTGTTGCCAAACTTCTCTCTTAAATCGTTGGCTACTAACTGTAGAAAAGGAGTATTCATATCGGAGAGACGGCTTTTTATGCTTGAACAGTTTCTATTTCATCGGAGAAAACATACCAAATATGCCCAGACACGTTCTGATGCCCCATGCTCTCCAAGAGTTGGACATATTGCATCACTTGTTCGTGATACTTGGAATGTGGTTTCCCGAACTTATAGTCTACAACCACGGTGCGGTTTTCTCGCATCATCACCCGGTCGGGACGCAGTTGCCTTACCTCGCCATTCTTCGTGCGAGTGAGAATGGTGCATTCATTGAAGAGTTGCCAAGAGCCATCGAACCACTCTTGTATGGCAGGGAAGCGCAAGTAATCTTCCACCTCAGCCCGCAAGGCATCAGCTTCAAGCTGGGAAGTAAAAAGTCCTTTGTGGCTCATACTCTCAATAACGCCACGCACATCGTTTGCCGTCTCGATATGAGAGAATACCTCGTGCAAGAGATTGCCTCGGAGTAGATATTCGTTGGACTTCTGCACAACGTTCTCCTCCTCGCTCAGCAAATAGGTGTGCGAGTCGTTCGACTGCTTGAAGTCGAAACGTGTGCCGTGAATAGCCATCTCTATTTCCTCAGTTTCAGGCATAATCTCCAAAGGATTGCTACTCGCCTTCTTCGCCACTGCATTTGGCTTGGCAGTCGGAGTGACATTTCCTCGCTCCATAATATAAGGCTCAGTTCCTAAATCGGCAGACATATTATCGCTGTCTACGCTATTGGCATAGGTGTACAAAACATCGCTAAGGGTAATGGCACTTTCCGACTTTTTATTAGGATTCACCTTACTCCATATATATAGATGGGTGCGAGGGCGGGTGAATGCCACATAAGCCGTGTTGAGATTCTCGGCAAACATCTCAAAGCATTCCGTATGATAGTCAGCCTCAAAAGCTGTTTCCTCAACTTTCTTGCGTTGAAGATTGATAGGCAAAATAGTCACATGCTCGTCCGTCTTACCATCGTTGGAAGTCTTGTGCGTCCAATGGATAATTTCGTGCGCTCTGTCCTCCATTGTCCATTCGGCAAAGGGAATGAACACGGCAGGGAATGCCAAGCCTTTCGACTTATGCACCGTGGTGACCTGCACACCGTCATAGTCGGCAACGGGCAATGTCTTCTCGCAAAGACTATCCTCCCAATGTTCCAAGAAACTACCGATGTTCGAGGCGTTATCGTTCAAAAACTTGAGCACGCAGTCGAGGAAGAAGAAAACATAGGGCGACTGCCCTTCCATTTTGTCGAGTTCCAAGAGGGCGATGAGCTGTTCGCAGAGTTCAAAGAGGGGCAACTTGCGGAGCTGTTCCCGTTCCTTTATGAAGCGTTCGGGCAGGGCTTGCTCCACGTCTTGCATCATATCGGTGAGTTCGCAAGGCGTTTGGCGGATATAATGCTGATACTCCTTGGCAAGGAATACCAAGGAGGTCATACGCTTCAACTTCCCAGTCTCTCGCATCTCTGCCCTATACTGAAAGTTGAGCGTCTGCAAAGCATTGACAATCATTTGTACGGCTGGCGAAGCGTCCAAGCGGAAGGCGAGCGGAGAAATGAGCGGTATATCGGGAAAGTGCTTTTGGAAATGTTGAATAATCTCGCTCGTTTCCATATTCCTGCGCACCAATATCGCCATATCTCGGTAGGGCATACCCAAAGCATTCAGCTGGCGCATTTTGTTTGCCATATCTTCTAAGACACGGATAAAGGGAGCGTTCTTTTCCCCGTCTTTGGCTTTGGCGTGCAGATAGAGGCGGACATAGCCCTCGCCTTTGGAAGGAACGGACTCTTGTGCCACGTGCTGATAGACATCTCGGAGAGAGAAAGGACTCTGATTTTCTGAATCTAAAAACTCTGCTGCTCGCACAAAGAGTTCGTTGTTGAAGTCCACAATGGCACGACCACTGCGATGGTTTTGCACCAGCGTTTGCTCATCAATATCCAAGAACGCAGCTTCGTCCTTGATATTTCCCAAAATCTTCCAGTCGCCATTACGCCAGCGGTAGATACTCTGCTTGATGTCACCCACCACCATATTCTTATGCCCCGATGAAATGTTTTCCAAAAGCAAAGTTTTGAAGTTCTGCCATTGCAGACGAGAAGTATCTTGAAACTCGTCGATCATCACATGGTTGAAGCGTGTCCCAGCCCGCTCAAAAACAAACTCTGCATCGGCTTTCACCAGCTGTGCAAATAGCTGTGGCGTATTCTTGAGCAAGAAAAGATTTTCCTCCTCATTGAGCATATTCATTTCCTCGTTCACAGCTTCCAAAAGGCGTAGGGGCGCAATTTTGTCGAGCAAAATATCGCACTCGCGGAGCATCGGCAGGTACGAGTTGGCGTGAGCAAGAATGCCCCGCAACTCTTCTGCTTCTGTTCCGTAGAGTCCCTTTTTCTTCTC
>JBHAFO010000164.1:0-9800 GCA_041856145.1 Alloprevotella sp. | reverse complement strand
TAAAAAGGCAATGGGGCGTTATGCAGGCCGTACCTATGTGGCTTGGTATGCTGAGAGTGTGCAGCTACCCTATGGTCCTTATATCTTCGGTGGTCTGCCAGGCTTGATTATGTGTATTTACGACACCAAACGGAATTGGATCTTTACTAATAGTGGTATCAAACCAGCCACCTCTCTGGCTAAGATGTATCTTTATACAGAGAAGGAGCGTGAGAAGATGGATCGCAAAAAGGCATTGAGCATTTACCGCAACGAGTTAGAAAATATGATCAGCGTAGGAATTGCAAAAGGGCGTCTCTTAAATGTTCCTCCTGAGTTAGTTCAGAAAGCTCCCAGCAATATGTTAGAGTTAGAATGGTAAGAAAGATATTATGTGCATTGTTTCTTTTTGCCTTGGGGCAGATAGGCTTTGCGCAGGAAGGGGAGAAAAGTATTACAGGTGTAGTGCGCAAAGTGGATGGTAGTCCCTTGGGAAATGCCATGTGCCGTTTGCTCAATGCGAAAGACTCCCTTCTGGCATTTGCGCAAACCAAGGCAGATGGTACTTATGTGTTGAAGCTAAAAGCAACGGGAGTGCGGATAGAAATTGCTCGCTGGGGATACGATGCGGAGCGGTTCGACCTAAAAGAGGGCGTAGCGCATTATGAAACAACATTGTACCAAAATGCCAAAAATATCCGTGAGGTGCGGGTTACAGCCACGCCCATCCATTGCAACAATGATACGATCAATTATCGTGTAGATGCCTTTCGAGAAAAAAGCGATCGTACGATCAGCGATGTACTCAAGCGTATGCCAGGTATCGAAGTAAAGCCTTCAGGTCAAATTCTTTACCAAGGTATGCCTATCAACCACGTTAATATTGAAGGGCAGAATATGATGGGTAGTCGTTACAACTTGGCAACAGAAACAATGCCTGTTGAAGCTGTGTCGCAGATTCAAGTGATGGAACGTAATCAGCCTATTCGTGCCTTGGAGGGAAAGGAGAAGAGCGACCGAGCCACGCTCAACATCAAGCTCAAAGACGGCTATCGCTTGCGTCCTTTTGGGGAAATCGGTTTGCACGGAGGCGCAACGCCTTTCCTTTGGGACAACCAGCTGACTTCCTTCTTCATTGGTAAGAAAGACCAAATGATGACAATGGGAGCGATGAACAATGTCGGGAAAAATCTACGTGCCCTCTCGCAGGGAGTTGGCACAGCCTTGGATAGCGAAACAGAACCGCTCCCTCAGCGTATGCTATCCGTGACCTCACCCGTTCGCCCTCCTTTGGCAACGACCTATTATTGGAATAACAACTCCCACCTTGCCTCGCTGAACTATCTGCACGGCTTTTCAAAGGAAAAGAGCTTGCGTGCTAATATGACTTATCAACATGGACGTGTAGTGCAGAACGACAGCACGTTTCATCGCTATGTGACTGGGCTTGATACGGTGAGCTATTTTCAACGCACAGCCTCTTTGCAACGTGTCCATACGCTGACTGGAGGTCTCTCCTTTGTGAATAATTCTCGAAAGGCTTTCTTACAGGAACACCTGACGGCAACAGGAGAATGGGAACGGCATGAGAATGCCTCGTACACCAATTCGGGAAGCATCTATGAGCGGATGCGGACAAGCCCTTTCGTCTTGAGCAACGTGTTCCGTGCCACACTCAATGTCGGGGATGTGGCTTACGACATTTCGTCCAATGTCCGCTGGACAAGCGAAACAGAACAGCTTTATCTCGACCACCTGGAAGCGCAGTATCTGCGTAAGCGCAATTTCTTTATGGAGCACTCCATAGGGACAGACCTCTCGCTGGGACGTTTCCTCGTGCAGACCACTTATAGTTTGAAATTCAAGAATACGCACTTGATGCCCATAGAAGGGGGAGCGAACTACAAGAGTCGCTATTGGTTGCATACGTTGGATCTTGGCATATCCTTGCCCATAGGCAGCGGAAGTATCGACTTCGTTTCTCCCATAAGCTATTTGTCCTATCATTATAATTACCGTTCGCAGAGCAACCGCCGTGTGTTGTGGGCGCCCGACCTCTCGTGGCGCAGGGATTGGAACTCTAATCTCCACTCCGTGTTCTCTTTGAGCCACAACAAAGAAGGAAACACCTCCGACCTTCTCCTGCCGAGCGTCTTGCGTCAAACCTATCGCATCTATGCTCAAGGACTTGATAGCCTCTCTGTGAGTCAAACCACGATGGCAAGTATGCGCTGGTCGTTCATCAACTTGGTGAATATGTTCTCGTGGAATTTATATGCCAGTTGGGCACACACGAAGCGGGATAACTATTTCTCGGTTCTCTATCTGCCTAACGCCACGTACGCCTTGCCCATTTGGGAAGATAGTCGGCGTAGTACGCTTTCGTTCCAGCTCTCCTTTCAGAAAGTGAATCGCTCGAGCGGTTTGACAATCAACCAGCGCAACAGCTTTGCACGGAGCAAACGCTTTATCTCCCAGAATGGGACGAATGGCAATATGCACTATAATGCTTGGAACATGGGCTGGAGTTTGCAATGGGCTAAGCTCAAATGGCTGACTACCGACTTCAATGCAGAGGGTAACCTCACGTGGAAAGATAAGGATGTGTTCTCAAACACGCACAATGTGTTGAAGAATGTCTATTATCAGCTGACTCTGAAAGCTTATCCCACGAGTAAATTGCAAGGCAACTTCACCTTTTCGCAGTCCACGCAGGAGCTTACGCATGGGCACTATGCCACCAATTGCTTTATCAATCTTGGTGCAGAGTATATCCTTAATGGCAGACTGACTTTGGATTGCAAGGCGACTAACCTTTTCAATCGCGAAATCTATGAAGAGGTGCGTTATAATGGAGCAAATCTCACTTACTATGCCCTCCCGTTGCGTGGGCGAGAATTTCTTTTTGGCTTGCGCTATAAGTTCTGACCAACGCCTCTTTCGCATAAAATTCCCCCACTCGTCACAGATAACGAGTGGGGGAATTTTGTATATAGGACTAAGGGCGATTAAATACGATTCAAAACCGTTTCGATGAGGACGTTGATGAGCGATTTATAGTTCGTGTTCGTGTTGTGAGCCACGCGGTTGGCAATCACCATACATACTGTCACGGCACGATGCCCCATCAAACGGCTAAGTCCTGCCACGGCACTACTCTCCATCTCAAAGTTGGTAATCTTCAAGTCGTCATAAGTGAAGTCTTCGATTTTCGCATTTTGCTGTGGATCGGCAAGCAGAATGCGCAACTCACGCCCTTGAGGTCCATAGAAACCACCACAAGCCACTGTGATGCCTCGCACCATATCCGATTGTGCAATGCGGTCGGTCAGTTCAGCATCAGCGTCGATGACGTAAGGATGCGCAATGCAAGTGTTGCCTTCCCATCGCATGTGCGCCTTGAATTGTTGCTCCGCCTCCAAATCGCAAACCTCGTTGCGACCAGCATAAAAGTTGAGCAAGCCGTCAAAGCCGATGCTCTTAGCACTGGCAATGAACGTACCTACGGGCACTTCGGGTTGTAAACCACCACAAGTGCCAATGCGCACGATGTCTAATCGACGCAGCTCCGCCTTCTCTTCCCGTGTATTGAAGTCGATATTTGCCAGGGCATCTACTTCATTGACAACAATGTCCACATTGTCGCACCCGATGCCTGTTGAAATCACAGAGATGCGCTTACCTTTGAACGTGCCAGTGATTGTGCGAAACTCACGATTCTCAACGCTGCACTCAACGCTGTCGAAGAAACTTGCCACAGCTTCCACACGGGCAGGATCCCCTACGAGAATCACTTTATCTGCCAGCTGTTCGGGACGCAAATGGAGGTGGAAGACGCTACCGTCTTCGTTCAGAATAAGCTCAGAAGGAGCAAAATACTTTTTCATATTCTTTGAATGATAAAACTGTCGGCGCGGTCGAAGACCTTTGCCGTATGAGATTGGTGTAAATTCTATGTTTGCGAATGTACAAAAAACTTGGCAAAGCTATTCGCCTTGCGCCCAAAAACTTGACTTTTTGCGCCCATAAATCTGTCTATCTACGGGAGAAAACTTCTCTGCTGCGCCGAGATCTTCGGCTACATGCGGTAACATTCTCCGTTTCGCAGTGTGATTTATACAAATCGCACTGCGTTTTGTATAAATCACAGTGTGAAATGAGTTTTTCCTATGCCTCCAGTCGAAAATGTAAGCGCAGAAAGACGAAAATCTTGGTATAAGGAAAAGAGTTTTGCCATGGGATTTGAAGGTTCTATTATCACTTCTTAGGAATTGGTGCATGCATCTGCTTGTTCTGTGAGAGGCATAAGAAAAGTGATAACTGTCAATTAAACCAAGGGCTGTCGGGGGTAAAATCGTAAGCATAGTATTTCGTTTTGAAAGAAATAATACCTATTTTTGCAGGTAGATGCAGGGCGGAAAATCCGTCTTTATGTTTCATTTTTTGCACAGAGGTTTATGACCAAAATTCTCATCATTTATACCGGAGGAACCATTGGGATGATGGAGAACCCGCAAACGGGGGCTTTGCAGAGCTTCGACTTCAAGCATTTGGCGAGCCATGTGCCTGAAATGCAATATTTCCGCCACGAAACGGATACGCTCACGATGGATCCGCCGATAGATTCCAGCGACATGGAGCCTCATCACTGGGTGCGTATCGCAGAGCTTATTCAAGAAAACTATGCGCGATACGATGCGTTCGTCGTCCTGCACGGCACAGACACGATGGCTTATACGGCTTCGGCTTTGAGTTTTATGCTCGAAGGACTGGCAAAGCCTGTGGTGATTACTGGTTCACAAATTCCGATTGGACAGTTGCGCACCGATGGACGTGAAAACTTATTGACGAGTTTGGAAATTGCCGCAGCCAAGGATGCCGAGGGACGCCCCCTCGTGCCAGAGGTGTGTGTGTACTTTGAACGTCAGTTGATGAGAGGCAATCGCACCACGAAAATCAATTCCGAAGGCTTCAATGCTTTCCGCTCCTACAACTTCCCACCCTTGGCAACGGCAGGGATTCACATCCATTTTGTCCCTCAAGAACGGCGTTTGCCTTTGCAAAGCGAGCTGAAAGTCAGCACAGCATTGGACACCAATGTGATTATGCTACCGCTTTTCCCTGGCATACAGGAGGATTTTGTGGAGCGTATTCTCACAATGCCACACCTGCGGGGCGTTATTCTGAAAACCTATGGTTCGGGTAATGCGCCTAAGAAGCCTTGGCTCTTGCGCTTACTCAAAGCCGCGATTGAGCGAGGTATTATTGTTGTGAATACCACACAGTGCCCTGAGGGAGGCGTGGAGATGACGCTTTATGAGACTGGTTTGCAACTCCTGCAGATTGGTGTGCTCAATGGCTATGACAGTACGACCGAAGCGATGGTTACAAAGATGATGTACCTCTTGGGGAAAGACCTCACGATGGAGGAGCGTTGCCAACTGATCACAACTTCTCTCGCAGGAGAAATAACTATTAACTAACCTATGCGCCTATTTTTTCTCACTCTCATTGCTTTATGCCTACAGGCTTGCACGCCTCGCAACACAGCGGAAAGCCTCGTGCAAGGCGATACGCTCTCGCTACGCTACGCCTCGTTGCTGACCATCGTGGAGGCGGATAGTTTCACCACTGTGACAGTTGCCGATGCGTGGCAAAAGGGGCAGGTGCTCAACCGCTATGTGCTTGTGCCAAAAGTGCATGGCTTGCCCGTGAATTTACCTGAGGGCATGATTGTTCGTACACCTTTGGAGCGAGCCACAGTGTTCTCCTCCGTACACGCAGCCTTGCTGAACGACTTTAGTCAAGTGGGGCGTATCGCTGGTGTCTGCGACAGGGAATATGTGGTAGACGCTGGGCTAAAAGCGTCTTTGCAAGAGGCGAAGGTCGCATCATTAGGCTCGTCGATGCAACCCGATGTGGAAAGAATTGTGCAGAGCAAGAGTGATGGACTTTTGGTCAGCTCTTTTAAGGATAATAGTTATGGTTCTTTGGAAAAGTTGGGCGTGCCTATCATTGAATGCGCCGATTATATGGAAACTTCAGCCCTTGGGCGTGCTGAGTGGATGCGTTTCTTCGGGCGTTTGTTTGGCTTTGAGGCAAAGGCAGACAGTACGTTTGAAGTCATAGAGAAACGTTACAACTCGCTGACCAAAGCAGTGGAGGGTATCAAGAAACGCCCTCGGCTGATGGTCGATCGCCGAGAGAATGGTACGTGGTATGTGCCAGGCGGGGCAAGTACGCTTGCACAAATGTTCAAAGACGCAGGATTTGACTATTGCCTCGCCGACAATTCGGAGAGTGGGGGAGTGGCAGTCGCCTTTGAGGAGATGCTACGGCGATGTGCCACTGCCGATATTTGGTTGCTCAAGTATGGCGCGACCACCGATCTACAGCTTCGTGACCTCACAGCAGACGATGCTCGTTATGCTCGCTTCCAGCCTTGGCAAAAGGGGCAGGTCTATGCTTGCAACACCTTCATACAACCCTATTACGAGCAAGCTCCCTTTCACCCCGATGTCCTTTTGGAAGAGCTGATCCGCTTGGCGCATCCGCAGGTTCTTCCTACTTCAGAGGCTGAACGTCCCACTTTCTTTCAACGCATAGTCCCCTAAATAATGCTTCGCTCCCATACCCCCTCCCCTTCAACCTTACGTTTTACATTGGCAATGGGGCTACTGCTCACTGCCATAGTCGCACTCATAGGCTTGTGCCTTTTTGTGGGTAGCAGTGCCTTGAGTGCGGAAGATGTGTGGCAAGCACTTTTGCATCGAGGCACTGACACGACAAGTTTTATCGTATGGGAAACACGCCTCCCAGCCTTGCTCACAGCCCTCTTGGCTGGCGTAGCATTAGGAGTTACGGGTTTGGTGATGCAGACCGTATTTGCCAATCCACTGGCAGACCCTGGCGTGTTAGGTGTGAATGCTGGCGCAGCTTTGGGAGTCGCCATCGTGATTTTGGCATTCGGCGGAAATGTAGCGTTAAAGGGCATGATGCTTTCAGGTTTCTTGCTTACTGTGGGAGCTGCCCTTCTTGGTGCAGGCGTTGTCTTAGGCATCTTGACACTCTGTTCCTCCATCGTGCGCCATTATGCCACGCTTTTGATTATTGGAGTGATGGTAAGCTATTTGGCTTCCTCGCTCATCTCTCTGCTCAACTTCCATAGCACAGCGCAAGGCATATCGGCTTTTGTTTTTTGGGGATTCGGTGATTTTGGTTCGCTTACGAGTGATCGCATCTGCTTGCTTGCTTTGGCAATTGCCATCGGGTGTGCCGTCCTTTTCTTCCAAGCCAAGGCGTTGAACGCCCTCTTGCTGGGCGATAATTACGCCCGCAGTGTAGGTATTTCTGTGCGCCGTAGTCGCACCATCTTAATCCTTTTAGCGGGTTGGCTTTCTGCGGTTGTGACTGCCACCTGTGGCCCTATCTCTTTTATAGGCTTGGCTGTGCCACACATTGTGCGCCTTTGTTTTCGCACAGCCAACCATCTTTTACTTCTTCCCCTCTGTGCCCTTACAGGCTCGGCACTGGCATTGCTTTGTCACTTTGCATCGCAGTTGCCACAGACAGGCATTCTGCCTATCAATGCACTCACGCCAATCATCGGTGTCCCTATTGTGCTGTATTTACTCATTAGAGGAAGGGCTTGGAGTGCGCGCTGATAATTATTTCATCGGGCGGAAGCTCTAAACACAAACATTCCCTGTCAATCGCAACAGATTGACAGGGAATGTTTTTTGATAGGCGTGGTTAATTATGCCTTAGGGAGATTGAGCGCAATGTTCAATTCGCTGAGTTGCTCGGGGGTAACGTTGGAAGGAGCATCGAGCATCACGTCACGACCAGAGTTGTTCTTGGGGAAGGCGATGCAGTCGCGGATGCTGTCCAAGCCTGCAAAGATGCTTACCCAGCGGTCAAGACCGTAAGCCAAACCACCGTGAGGAGGTGCACCATACTTAAAGGCGTTCATCAAGAAGCCAAATTGTGCTTCGGCTTGCTCGGGCGTAAAGCCAAGCACCTTGAAGATTTTTGCTTGCAACACTGCATCGAAAATACGGATGCTACCGCCACCCACTTCTACGCCATTGCAGACCATATCATAGGCATTGGCACGCATTTTCTCTGGCGCAGTGTCGATGAGGTCGGCATCTTCGGGGCGTGGAGCGGTGAAGGGGTGGTGCATCGCATAGAGGCGTTGATCCTCCTCGCTCCACTCGAACATGGGGAAGTCTACGACCCAAAGGAGGGCAAACTTGTTCTTATCACGCAAGCCTAAGCGACTACCCATGAGGAGACGCAGTTCGCAGAGTTGTTTGCGCACTTTCATTGCGTTAGCACCGCAGAGGATGAGAATGAGGTCGCCCGCTTCTGCGTCCATCGCCGTTTTGAGTTCCTGCAACACCTCCTGCGAATAGAACTTATCCACAGAACTCTTTACTGTGCCATCTTCTTCAACACGGGCATATACCAAACCGCTTGCGCCAACTTGAGGACTCTTCACAAAGTTGGTCAGTTCGTCAATCTGCTTGCGGGTATAGGAGGCGCAACCCTTGGCGCAAATACCGCCAATATAGGCAGCATCGTTGAAGACAGCAAAGTCTGCCTTGCCTTGAAGCGTTTCTGCCAGTTCGACAAACTCCATACCGAAGCGCATATCGGGCTTGTCAGAGCCGAAGCGACGCATTGCCTCAGCCCAAGGCAGGCGGAGGAATGGCGTTTCTCCGAGGTCTACACCACGCACAGTCTTGAAGAGATATTTAGTCATCTCCTCAAACGTTCCGATGACATCGTCCTGTTCAACGAACGACATTTCGCAGTCGATTTGTGTGAACTCGGGCTGACGGTCGGCACGGAGATCTTCGTCACGGAAGCATTTCACGATTTGGAAATAACGGTCGAAGCCTGCCACCATCAGCAGCTGTTTTAGCGTTTGAGGGCTTTGTGGCAAAGCGTAGAACTGTCCAGGGTTCATGCGTGAAGGCACGATGAAGTCACGTGCCCCCTCGGGAGTAGACCCAATCAGGCAGGGCGTTTCCACTTCGAGAAATCCTTTTTGATCGAGGAAGCGACGCACCTCAAGGCACATCTGGTGGCGCAATTCCATATTACGGCGAACCGTGTCACGACGCAGGTCAAGATAGCGATATTTCATGCGTAAATCGTCACCGCCATCCGTATTCTCTTCGATGGTAAAGGGAGGGGTTAGCGACTCGTTAAGGACAACGAGTTTCGTTACCAACACTTCGATATCGCCAGTAGGCATGCCGCTGTTTTTGCTATAACGCTCATTGACGATACCTGTGGCTTGAATCACAAATTCACGCCCGAGTTTATTGGCTTGCTCCACCAATTCTTTATTCTCCTCGTTGAAGACAAGTTGCGTGATACCATAGCGGTCGCGCAGATCTACGAATGTCATCGCACCCATCTTGCGTGTGCGTTGCACCCAACCAGCCAAAGTCACTTCTTGACCAACGTGTGCGATGCGGAGTTCTCCGCAATTATTACTTCTATACATAGTGTATTGGGGTTTTCTTCTACAAAATTAAAGGTTTCGCAGAATATAAGCAAGAGCAAGAGGGCAAGAGGGGTGTTTATTTGTCGCCTGCTGTGTTCAGTCGCGGCGAGGGTAAATGCTCCTACTTGTGCAGAAAAACTTTCCTTCTTGCGCCAACATTTTTGTCCGCAGGCGTAGAAAAACTTTGCTGGAGGCGCAAGGAAAGTTTAGTTTCCACTGATAACTATATAATTTGCACTGATAATTATATAATTTGCAGTGATATCTATATAATTATCAGTGGAAACTAAACTTTTTCTCC
>JBHAFO010000163.1:0-8842 GCA_041856145.1 Alloprevotella sp. | reverse complement strand
GTATTATCTTTGCAGTAGTAACAAGTGCGGAGCAGTCAATTCGACTGCTCCGCACTTGTTTTAGCCCTTTGAAAGGCGATTTTTCCTGCGCTTGGCGGATTTTCTTCCTACGCCTGCTGAAAAAATTCCGAGCCTTCTCGGAAAAAATCCAAGCCTTTCTGTGCGTTCTTCGCCCGTGAGAAGAAAAATTGCGAGGGGCTGAAAGTTAAACTTTCATAAGATTTTGAGGGTATCGGATGTGAGGGTATTTGGACAAATGGGCTGTTCGGGGCGAAGAGGAGGGACAGAAGAATTGCGGGGAAGTAGCTACCGTTGGGTAAAGGACTGTTCTATGGAAACTCAAAGCTGGGAAAGCCCTTTCATCTCGTCTCAAACATCTTTTCCCCCGCCTTTGGATCGACAGCTATGGCGGAGAGAAAAACTTTCCCTCGCGATAAATTCGTATCTTTGCACCATTATTTTATATAGACTTTCTCAAACAATTTCGATGCAAGACATTAGAAACATCGCCATCATCGCCCACGTGGATCACGGCAAGACGACTCTCGTGGACAAGATGCTGTTGGCGGGTAATCTCTTTCGTGAGAACCAAAACGCTGGAACGCTCATCTTGGACAATAATGAGCTGGAGCGAGAACGAGGTATCACGATTCTTTCCAAAAACGTATCAATCAACTACAAGCAGACCAAGATAAATATCATCGACACGCCTGGGCACTCCGATTTCGGAGGCGAGGTGGAGCGTGTACTCAATATGGCAGACGGCTGTATCCTCCTCGTCGATGCTTTTGAAGGGCCTATGCCACAAACACGCTTCGTGTTGCAAAAAGCCCTACAGCTCGGACTGAAGCCTTTGGTAGTGGTCAATAAAGTGGACAAGCCCAACTGTCGCCCCGAGGAGGTGTATGAAATGGTGTTCGACCTGATGTGCGATTTGGACGCTACGGAAGAACAGCTCAATTTCCCCGTGGTTTATGGCTCGGCGAAGAATGGTTGGATGTCGCCATCGTGGCAGGAAGAACGCACAGACATTACTTATCTGCTCGACGCCATCATAGAGAACATTCCTGCGCCCACGCGTCACGAAGGCACGCCACAGCTACTTATCACTTCGCTCGACTATTCCAACTATACGGGACGCATAGCCATTGGGCGTGTGCACCGCGGGACGCTCACCTCGGGTATGCCCATTACGATTGCACACCGCGATGGTTCGTTGGAGAAAACCCGCATCAAGGAGGTACAAACCTTTGAGGGTATGGGACGTACAAAGGCTGACAGTGTGACGAGTGGCGACATCTGTGCCGTGATTGGTTTGGAGAATTTTGAAATTGGAGATACGCTCTGCGATTTTGAACAGCCTGAACCGCTCACACCCATCGCCATTGATGAACCCACGATGTCGATGCTGTTTACCATTAACGACTCGCCGTTTTTCGGGAAAGAGGGTAAATTTTGTACTTCTCGCCACATTAACGATCGCTTGGAGAAGGAGTTGGAGAAAGATCTTGCGCTCCGTGTTACGCCCCAAGGCACTGACGCTTGGCTCGTGAGCGGTCGTGGCGTGTTGCACCTCTCTGTTTTGATTGAGACGATGCGCCGTGAGGGTTACGAATTGCAGGTGGGACAGCCACAGGTCATATATAAAGAGATTGACGGGGTGCGTTGCGAGCCTATCGAAGCCCTGACCATCAATGTTCCCGAAGAATTCTCGTCCAAAATGATTGATATGGTCACTCGTCGCAAGGGTGAGATGACGTCGATGATCTCGCTGGGCGAACGTGTAGACATTGAGTTTCGCATTCCTTCACGTGGCATCATTGGTTTGCGCACCAATGTGCTGACTGGTTCGCAGGGCGAGGCGATTATGGCGCACGTCTTTGACAGTTACGAACCCTATAAGGGCGAGATTGCTCGACGCACCAATGGGTCGATGATCTCTATGGAAGGTGGCACTGCCTTTGCCTACGCAATTGACCACCTGCAGGACCGTGGCAAATTCTTCATTCATCCTCAAACGGAAGTGTACGCAGGACAGGTTGTCGGCGAGCATATCCACGATAAAGATTTGGTGATTAACGTCACAAAATCTAAGCAACTTACCAATGTGCGCGCCAGTGGTACGGACGACAAGGCGCGCATCGTGCCTCCCGTGGAGTTCTCCTTGGAAGAAGCCCTTGAGTATATCAAGGAAGACGAGCTGGTGGAAGTGACACCACAGAGCATGCGTATCCGCAAAGTTATTCTCGACCACAATGATCGCAAGCGTGCTGCCAAAGAGGCATAAGCTAACAGCATGATTGCTCCCAATAGACAGCACTGCCCCGACTATCCTTTATTAGTCGGGGCAGTGCTGTCTGTTGTCAGGAGGGCTGAGGCGGGCGATAGCTTAGTAGTTTTAATAAATTTCCTCGCCTGTCGTTGCCACGCCTTCGGGACTTTCTCCCACCTCCTCCACCAGTTCTCGCACGAGGATGCCGTCCAATGTTTCGAGATAGGACTTTCGTGCATTCTCAAAGGCTTGGACAAGTGCTTGCGGGAGCTGTTCGTACACCTTTGTTGCATCGTCCTCCCGCTCTTCCACTCTCCGCACGAGCAGAGCCAGCGTTAGCGTGTCTGTGTCCTGCGCAGGGAGGAAAGTGGTGGGGCTGTCCTCATTCTCCCGACAGGGTACGATGAGGCGCACGGCAGTGAGTTGCGACAAGAGGTGGCTCACCAAGGTGAAAGGCGCGCCCGTCCGCTTTTGCAAATCGTTGAGGGTTGGAGCTGGAAGTCCAGCATAAAACGCCTCGGCAATATAGCCCAAGAAGGTGGCAGAGAGGTATAATTTCTCTGTGTGCGTACTTTGTTCGGCAGCCTCCTGCGAGGTGTAGTAAATCAGATTCTGGTTCGTGTAACACAGCTCGGCGCAGAACAAACAGATGTACCACGAGAGTTGCATCCAAAGCATGAAGAGTGGCAGGGCAGCCAGCGAACCATACACCGCACTATAGCCTGTCAAAATGCTCTGCGCATGCACGTAGGCGTTCTGGAGGGTGAGCATCAACGCGCTGGCTAAGAGGCTCGGCACAAGGGCTTGGCGGAACTGCACCTTCGTGTTGGGCATCAACACATACAGCCCTAAGAAAATCAGCGTGAGCAACAACCATGGAAGCACTACGGAGAGCAGAAAACGGGTCACTGCTCCCAGCAAAAAATACTCGCCCAACGGCTGGGCAACACCATAGATAAAGACGCTCAAACCCGAGAGAACGATGAGCGTGATGGGGGCTAAGAAGAGCAGGGCAGAATAGCTCGCAAGAGAAGTGCCCCAACTGCGGTGCGAGGTCACCTGCCAGATGCCATTGAAAGCGCTTTCCACATTTCTGATCAGCGACAGCAGGCTGTAGAGCATGAACACCAGTCCGATGCCGATGAAGATGCCCGCGCTCGTGTTCTTGAGGTAAGATTGTGCAAGGTCGATGATCATTTCCGCTGCCTGCGGTTGCGCTGCAAACGTTTGGCGACACCAGGTTTCCAAACTCTCCATCAATCCAAATCCTTTCCCCACAGCAAAAATCAAGGCGAAGAGGGGAATAATTGCCATGATCGTATTGAAAGAGAGCTGGGTGGCGTAGTCTATGTGTCCTCGTTCAATGAAAAATTTTACAGTCAGGTAGATGCGTTGCAGAGCATCTATGCCGAGCCGTTGCCAGCGGGGGAGATGGGCGAACGTGGACGGGTTTTCTGTGCGCAGAAAGCGCAGGAAGTTATGTAGGGACATAGGCTTTCGTTTTAGTCTTAGGGGAGATGGCACTTCTTGCATTCCCTTGGCTACAAAGATAGGGCATTTCCTGCAAATAGTCATTGCCTGACGGCGTTGCAAGAAGAGGACATGGTTGCAGAAACAGAACGACCCTGTATTTCCCATGCGGGGCATACAGGGTCGTGGTCTATGCCATTAGAGGTTGCAGGCGTTGAATGCTTGTTCAAGTTCCTCGATCGAAGAAACAACCGTTACCAGCTCGTCCACCGAGTGCTTGGCGAAGCCTCGCTGAACGTTGTCACTTAACAAAGCGAGGAGCGCATCCCAACAACCTTTGACGTTGTAAAGAATCATCTGCTTGCGGTGCTCGATGCCAATGGTCAGGTTGCCCAAGAGCGTAAAGACCTCGTCCAAAGTGCCAATACCGCCTGGCAGGGCAAGGAACACATCGGCTTCGCGCAAGAGAATGGCTTTGCGGTCGCTCAGATCGACGCAGGGAAATTCGATGTCGAGGTGGTCGCTCACGAGGTTGCGCTCACGGATAATCTGTGGCACTACGCCCAAACAACGCCCACCGCTGGCTTTCACTTCTGTTGCCAACACTTCCATCAGCCCCGAGCGCGAACCGCCATAACAAAGGGTGAGTCCTCGCTGACCAATCCACGCCCCAACGTCTTTCGTGGCTTGGATGTAGGCTGCATCAAGGTCGAGGCGAGAAGAAAGAAAAACGCCTATGCGATTTTGCATCATAGCAACTTGGGCTTAGCGCACCGCAATGGCTTCGATTTCCACGAGTGCGCCCTTTGGCAAAGTCTTCACTGCAACAGCACTGCGAGCAGGCTTTGTGCCAGTGAAATGCGCAGTGTATTCCGCATTCATCTCAGCAAAATCTGCCATGTCGGCGAGGAAAACTGTTGTCTTCACCACATTGTCGAGCGTCAAGCCTGCCTCGGCAAGAATTGCTTTGAGGTTGGTGAGCGATTGACGGGTCAATTCCGTAATGCCACCCTCAGCAAATTCGCCTGTGGTAGGGTCTACGGGCAACTGACCTGAGACAAAAACGATGCCGTTGGCTTCGATGGCTTGACTGTAAGGACCAATGGCAGCAGGAGCATTGGGGGTTGAAATGACTTTCATAGGGTCTGTATATTATATGTATGAGGAAAAAATTATTTCAAGTGCTCTTCAAAATAGCGGGTGATGCGCTCGTGAAGATGGATGCGGTCGTGTCCCGTCATGTTGTGCTCTTGGTTGGGATAGAGGAAGAGATCGGGTTGCGTGTCGGCATCGATGGAGGCACGGAGAAAGCTCAAGGTGTGCTGTGGCACGCAGACAGGGTCGTTATAGCCGTGGATAATTTGCAGACGTCCCTTGAGGTTTTTCGCCTTGGGGAGCAGGGAGGACGAAGCGTAACCCTCGGCGTTGTTCTGAGGTGTGCCCATATAGCGTTCGCCATACATCACTTCGTAATACTTCCAGTCGATCACGGGACCTCCAGCTACGCCTACTTTGAAAATTTCAGGGTAGGTACACATCAAATTGGTGGTCATGTAACCGCCGAACGACCAGCCGTGAACGCCAATCCGCTCTGCATCGACAAAGGGCAGGCTTTTGAGGAAATCCACGCCACGCACTTGGTCACGCATTTCTACGTCACCTAAATGGCGATAGGTTGCACTTTCAAAGGCGAAGCCACGCTCCGAAGAGCCACGGTTGTCTATCACAAAAATGACATAACCCTTTGACGCCATGTAAAGTTCCCAGCCTCGGGCATCGTAGTTGCGTGTTTCGCGCACATTGCGAGCGTGGGGACCACCATAAACATAGACCACTGTGGGATATTTCTTCGCAGGGTCGAAATCCGTGGGCTTCACCAAGCGGTAATACAAGTCGGTCGTGCCATCATCAGCCTTGATGCTACCGCTCGTAACCTCGGGCAAATCAAACTCTCGCAGAGGGTCTTTGACATCGCGGAGGGTCAGCGTTTGAGGCTTAGACGTGTGCATCAAATCGGTACGGGCATCCACTGTGGGCGAGTCCCAACGATCGACAGCGTAGCGACCCGAGGGCGAGAACGAGGCAACGTGTACGCCCGTTCCGCTATCCAACAGCTGTCGTTTCCCGGTCTTGAGAGAAACAGCGTAATAGTTATGACGGAGCGGATGCGCCTCGTTGCTCTTGATAATAACACTCTTCGTGTCGGCATTGAAGGCGTCGAGAGAGAGGACAACGAACTCGCCCTTTGTCACTTGGCGGTAGGTCTTTTTCTTCAAGTCGAAGAGATAGAGATGGTTGTAGCCGTCGCGCTGACTTTGGAAGAGGAATTGGCTCTCGTCCCAAGGCAGGAATGCCAAGGGGTTCTGAGGCTCGGCATATTTCTCGTTGCTTTCGCTATACAACACCTCTTTCCGTGCGCCCGTTTGGGCATCGTAAGCCACGATGTCGAACGATTTTTGCGAGCGTGGGGCTTCAAACACATAGATGGTGCGCTCATCGGGCGACCACGAGATGTTGGAAAAATAACGGTCCTTGGGGTTGCCAGCCTGGAGATAGACCGTGGTTTGTGTGCGAGGGTTGAACACGCCAATGGTCACCTCGTGGCTCGTTTCTCCAGCCATTGGATATTTCGTGGGGGCAAGCTCTGCGATGCGGTGCTCTATGTCCACGAGCGGATAGTCCGCCACCATTGACTGATCCATGCGATAGAACGCCAACAGACTCCCCTTCGGGCTCCAAAAGATGCCCGAGTGGATGCCAAATTCATCGCGGTGTACGGATTGTCCATACACCAAATTGCGACTGCCGTCCGTGCTCACTTGCAACTCCTGCCCCTCGGCTGTGCGCACAAAGAGGTTGTGGTCACGCACGAAGGCTTCTTGACGAGAGGGCGCATTGAAGTCGTTGTGGCTCTCGCCCTTCGTGTTCTTCGACGACCATACCACTGCATTTTTATCGATGTTGTAAAGGAATTGTCCCTTAGCTGTTCTGAAAAACGCCAATGGCTCTGCACCCTCGATGAAGTGCGCCGACAAAAGATTGTGCACCTTGCCCATGTCGGCAGGCAGGTTGGCATTCATCGCCTCGAGTGTGAAAATTGTTTCGGGATAGGACTTCTTGCCCTTATCAGCGAGTTTACGCGCTTCGGTGGGCGTGAGTTCCAACAAGCGGTCGCCCACCCAGGCTGTGTAGAGGCGTTGTGGGCGATACGTCCAATAGTTTTTGCCACCCCAGAGCAGTTCGTCAAGGGTCGCAGTCTTCTTCTGTGCCATAAGCGAAGCGGTAAGGGTCAGCATGCCGACCATCAAGAGAGTTCTTAATTTCATCATTCTGTTCTAAGGATATGATTTGGAGAAAAAACAAACGGGCGAGAACGCCACAACTTGCTTGCTGTGGCGTTCTCACCCGAGGGATTTAATCGTTGTCGTTGCGCCGTGGGCGGAAGTTGCGGTTGCCACCTCGTTCTGCACCCTTAAACTTTCGGTCGCCACGCTTGGCATCGCCACTGAAAGGACGGCGGTCACGGCGACTGTCCGTCCGCTCATCACGACCACTGCGACGCTCGAAACTGCGCTGGTCGTCGCGGCTGTTGCGACGCTCAAAGTTGCGCTGTTCGCCCCGCTCGAAGCGGCGTTCCTTACCATGCGTGCGCTCTTCTCGCACAGGACGGAAATCGGCGTGGCGACGGCGCAAAGCGAGGAACTGCGGATTCTCTGCCAAGAAGTCGTCGTCAGCATAATTGTCCAAGCGCCGTGGGCGACTGTCACGGTCGCTACGACCTTCACGCTCTGGGCGTTGATCTCGCCCGAAACCACGCTCTCTGCGCTCGTCCCGCTCAAAGGAACGGCGGGGGGCGTCACTCGTGTCCTCTTCCCCAAACTTGCGTTTGAAATCGTCGCGGTTGTTGCGGAAACGGCGGGTATCGCTCATCTGTGCGCGCTCCCTTTCCGTCTTCACTTCTCCGCCTTGAGAGCGGAACTCGGACAATCGGCCTTCAAATATCTGATACTTGTTGAAATTACAATCCAAGCTACCGTTCAAAATTTGGTGCTTGATGCTTGGACGAAGTCCGATTTGGTCGAAACATTCTTCCTTGCTTGAAATCACCCAAGCCGTATTTCCCTTAAATTCGTTCTTTAGTTGTTTGCCCAAGGCTTGGTAAATTGCCAATACATCAGGGGGCGTCAAACGCTCGCCATAGGGTGGATTGGTCACCATCAGCGTTTCGCCTTCGAGGGCAGAGAACTTGCGAATGTCCTGCTGTTCCACGCTGACAATATCTGCCACGCCTGCTGCCTTCACATTCGTAAGGGCTGCTTCCACCGCGGGGCGGTTGAGGTCGAAACCGTAAATGCGTCCCGAAAATTCACGCTCTGCACTGTCGTCGTTGTAGATACGGTCGAGGAGATCGGCATCGAAGTCCTTCCAACGCTCAAAGCCAAATTCTTTGCGGAAAATGCCGGGGTAAATGTTCTTAGCCATAAGGGCTGCTTCGACAAGTAGCGTACCCGAACCGCAGAAAGGGTCTACGAAATTGGTCGTGCCGTCCCAGCCAGCAATTTTGAGCAAGCCCGCTGCCAACACTTCATTGATGGGTGCTTCCACTGTGGCAGTGCGATAGCCACGGAGGTGCAGACTTTCGCCACTCGAGTCGAGCGAGAGAGTGCAGTCGTCCTCTGCAATGTGAATGTTCAAGCGCAGGTCGGGATTGGTGATGCGCACATTGGGGCGCTGTCCCGTGCGCTCACGGAAAAAGTCCACGATGGCATCTTTCACTTTATACGCCACAAATTTGGAATGGCGGAACTCCGAAGAGAACACCACTGCATCGACCGAAAAGGCATTCTCAAGATCGAGATACTCCTCCCAGTTGATGGTTTTCACAGCGTCGTACACGTCGTCTGCCGAGCGTGCCTTGAAATGTTTAATCGGCTTGAGTACACGCACGGCAGTGCGCAGACAGAAATTGGCACGGTACATCAGTTCTTTGTCACCCGTGAAAGTAACCATGCGGTTACCTATTTGGATGTTGTTAGCACCGAGTTCGGTCAATTCTAAGGCCAAGACTTCTTCCAACCCTTGGAATGTTTTGGCAATGAG
>JBHAFO010000162.1:0-2780 GCA_041856145.1 Alloprevotella sp. | reverse complement strand
GGATAGCCTGCCAGAACTCTTTGATGAGAGTCTTAAATCTTATAAGTGGGATGGCTATGTTGCCTTTGACGTTGTGGTGAAGTAATAAGTCTTCCCCTCCGATTTTTACAGATAGCAAATCAAAGAATTAGCTTTGGTTTGCTATTTGTGTATTTCAATCCCAGGGGATTATCCCTGCGCAAATGTTAAATTTTGGAGGAAGCGAAAAAAAAATAGGCTTTGCTCTTGTTAGGATAGAAAAAGTCCGTACCTTTGCATCGTTTTAATAAAGGCAATTGATTGTTTTACTCTTAAAAATTACACAACAATGAAGAAGTTGGTTTTCATGTTCGTAGCTCTCGCAGCTGTATCTTTCGCTTCTTGCGGTGACAAGTCTAAGGCTGGTGCTGCTAACGATTCTGACTCTGTTGCAGTTGATTCACTCGACAGCACTGCAGTTGATTCACTCGACAGCACTGTAGTTGATAGCACTAAGACTGCTACTGACAGCGTAAAGGCTTGAGAGACCCATGGCTTCGTCCCTGAGCCTTAAAAGGCAAGTTTGCTACGAGCAAACGAAACACACCTGTGGAGATTTTCTCCGCAGGTTTTTTTGTGCTGATGGGTTTGAGGAGAAAAGATACACTTAGCTGATGCTTGGCGATGGTATTATTGGGTGATGTAAGGGTCGAGAGGAGCTAATTGCTCCCTCTTGTTTATAAATGGAGGGGCAATGTTGGAACCGATCGGGCTGAGCGTCCGTTGGCAATGATTGTCTCATCGCGCGAAAGACGAGTGTCCGTCAGCAATGATTATTTCATCAAATGAAAGATGGAGTGTCCACGGACAAGAATTATCCTCTTTGCGTGAAGAGGCGAGGGCTTACTGGATGTTCGCTCGTTCCGAATAGCGATCTAAGTAGAGAAATCAAACACCCTTCCTCGGCAAAAGGATGGCGAGGAGGGTGGTGACAAAGAGGATAAAGGGGTAGAAGAGATAGGGGATGAGGTCGAAAGGATTAAGCCCCGTTATTCCGCTAACAATCAAAAGCTGTGCGCCATAAGGGATCACGCCCTGCACGCAACACGAGATGGTGTCGAGAATGCTGGCACTGCGGCGCTTGTCTACGCCATACTTTGTAGAAATATCATTGGCAAGGCGACCCACAGAGAGGATCGCTACGGTGTTGTTGGCGGTGCAAAGGTTGGTCAGTCCCACCAAGGTGGCAATGCTCAGCTCTGCGCCTCGGCGACCACTCACGCGCCGTGTCAGCAAATGGATAAGGTAGATAATTCCGCCATTGTAGCGTATAAGTTCCATCAGACCGCCTGCCAGCATAGAAATAAGGCATAGCTCTGCCATTCCCATAATGCCCTCCGTGGAGGAAGTAAGCCAAGCGGCGGCAGTGAGCGTATCTGTCGAAAGCCCGATAATGCCAGTGGCGAGAATACCGATGCTTAGTACGACAAGCACATTGATTCCAGCCAAGGCAGTAGCGATGACGATGAGATAGGGGAGAATCTTGAGCCACTCGATGCTCTCGAGGACAAGCGTTGGACGGACGTTCTGTCCAATGATACCATATATAATAGTCGCAATGATAGCCGCAGGGAGGGCGATGCGGATATTCACACGGAATTTGTCCCTTTGTACGCAGCCCTGCGTGCGTGTGGCAGCGATCGTAGTGTCGGAGATAAAAGAAAGATTGTCGCCGAAGAAAGCCCCGCTCACCACTGCGCCTGCGATGAGGGGGAGGGGCAAGTCAATTTGATCGGCTAAGCCCATAGCGATAGGAGATAATGCCACGATGGTGCCGACGCTTGTGCCGATGGACATCGAGATGAAGCAGGCAGCCACGAAAAGGCTGGGCACAAGCATGGTGCTGGGCAAAATGGAAAGTGTGAGGTTCACCGTGGCTTCAATCGCCCCCATCGCTTTTGCTGTGGTCGCAAACATACCAGCGAGGATGAAGATCCAGAGCATCAGCACGAGGTCGGGCGAGCCTGCGCCCTTGGAAAAATGGGTGATACGTTGCGTGAGGGGAATGCCACGGGTGATGAAAAGTGTATAAACTGCGGTGAGCAGGAACACGATGAGTATGGGCACTTTCGAGAGCTCGCCTGCAACGAAGCTCAGGGCAACGAAAAGACTTGCCATTACGAATAGGGGGCTGATTGCCAAAAGACCAAAACGGCGTGGGCGGTGGCGCATAGAAATCCGGGATTAGGGTAAAAGAGAAAACAAAATAAAAGCGGAACAAATGTCTGTCCCGCTCAAATTATCATGAGTCGCAATCAAAATTGCGAACGTCGTTTACAACTTTGGCAGGCTGTCCTGCCACTTCTTAGTTAGCACCTGCAAGTTTTGCCAACTGTTGGTTCAGGCTTTGGCACATAGCACCGTTGCCCATTTCCTGATAACGCTTGATGCGATACTTCAGTTCTTCAATCAAATTCATCTTCGTCATAATTCATCATGTTGCGCCCCCGCCTTTCGGGAGCAAGTTGTATTTATTCTTTTAACTGGTGCAAAGATACACACTTCCCGCAAGAAAACAATATCTTTTGCGTGTGAAAATGCAATAAGTGGCGCATTTTCTTGGTTTTACGTACGATTTTGAAAAGCCAAGAAAGCAACTCCTTGGATATGACTATGCACGAAAGCTCGTCAAAGTCTATTGCCCGATTGGTGCAGAAAGTGCGGATTGTTCAAGAATGTAGGCGCGGGAGGGGAGGAAAAGAAATAAATTTGTAACTTTGAGCCTACAAAGCCCGAAGGAAAGGCTTCTTGATACGACCAAG
>JBHAFO010000161.1:0-3617 GCA_041856145.1 Alloprevotella sp. | reverse complement strand
TGCTCATAATTTCTATATATGTGGTTTGTTTTGCAAAAGTATAAAACTAATTTCATATATCATATATGATTGGTGAATTTTATTCTCAAAGAAAGTTTTTGCGAGGTAAATTTGTTTATACGACATCTTTTCAAAATAAATTCTTCCTTAGTAGAAAAATCTACAGATTGCCCGTTTCTGTGGTGTGGAAGCCTTTGTTTTACTTTGATTTGTAGTCAGATTTTTGTATATTTGCAAAGAGGCGATTGTTTTCTCCTTTTCTTGAACAGAACGGATGGGAGGAAATATTTTAGCCCCTCGTACTTACTCGCTCAGAAGCCCTTCGGTCTGTGCATTTAGGCGCATTCTCAGTTGCTGTCACGCCTTGGTGGCGGTGCGGAGGCGAACGGTGTCAGCCCTTCGGCTTTCTATTTTTGTACAATCACAGTCTTTTAGTCTATGTCCCAAATCCCCAGCCTTATTAGCGACCTTGCTCTCATCTTGGTGGTGGCAGGCGTTGTTACGATCCTGTTCAAAAAGTTGAAACAGCCTCTTGTGTTGGGCTACATCGTAGCAGGTTTTCTCGTCTCGCCCCATATGCCGTATGTGCCATCGGTGATTGACCAAGCAGACATAAAGCTCTGGGCAGATATTGGCGTTATCTTCCTGCTCTTTTCGATGGGACTTGATTTTTCGTTCAAGCGGATCATGAAGCTGGGACTCTCGCCCTTTATCGCGGTGAGCTTTATTGTTTCCTCTATGTCGATTGTCGGTTACACCTCGGGGCGCCTGTTCGGTTGGACACATATGGAGGGGATTTTTATTGCAGCGATATTTGCGATTTGTAGTAGTACGACCATTATTTATAAGACGTTCAATGATTTGAAAATCAAGCACCAAAAATTCACAGATGTCGTGATGAGTGTCTTGGTGCTGGAGGACGTGACATCGATTGTCCTGATGGTCATTTTGCCAACCATAGCTGTGGGAAATGCTGTGAGCGGGTTGGAGTTCATGGGGACGCTGTCCAAAATCACTTTCTTCATTATCCTTTGGTTCGTGGTGGGCATCTTCACCGTACCGCTCCTCCTGCGCAAAATTCGGAAGTATCTGACCAGCGAAATTCTCGTTATCGTTTCTTTGGCGTTGTGTTTCCTGATGGCAGTGCTCTCTGCGCAGGTCGGTTTCAGCAGTGCGTTCGGTGCGTTCGTGATGGGGTCTATTCTTGCCGAAACGGTAGAGGGTAGCAAAATTGTGAAGGTGGTTGATCCCATCAAAGACCTCTTTGGCGCAATTTTCTTCGTCTCGGTCGGTATGCTTGTGGAGGTGCAAGTGTTGATAGAATACGCTTTGCCGATTGTGGCAATCGTGGGACTGATCATCGTGGGGCAAGCCATTTTTGGCACGCTGGCGTTTCTCTTTAGCGGGCAGACGCTCAAAACTTCGATGCAATGTAGTTTTTCGATGGCGCAGATAGGCGAGTTCCCTTTTATTATTGCGACCTTAGGTGTGAGTTTGGGCGTGATTGGAGAATTCATCTACCCCGTCATCGTGGCAGGTTCTGCAATAACCACTTTCCTTACTCCCTATATTCTAAAGTCTGCCATCCCTTGCTATGATTTCATTGAGAGCAAGCTGCCCCAACGATGGGTAAAGACCCTGCGCCGTTTGAACATTGGCGAAGAAAAAGCCTCAAGCGACAACATTTGGAAGACGCTCCTACTGAAAATGTCATACATCACTTTGATCAACGTCATCGTTTGTGTGGCAATCATTCTGCTGATGTTGAACATATTTCTACCGCTGGCACACGAACTGCTGCCCGCAGTTTGGGGTAATTTGGTATGCGGGGTGCTGACCGTTCTGCTCATGGCGCCCTTCCTACGTATTATTATTAGTAAGCCTAACCACAGTCGGGAATTTAAGACCCTATGGACGGAGGGACACCGCAACCGCCTGCCGTTAATTTTCACCGTGCTGGTCAGAATAGGTATCAGCGTATCCCTGATTTTCTACACCTCTCACCGCTTGACCTATACGTCTAATGCGCTCTTGATAAGTGTAGCCTGCGCATTGATCATCCCCATCATTCTGTCTCGACGGCTCAAGCAGAGGGGTATCAAGATGGAACGCTTGTTTATTCAAAACCTCCGCTCCAAAGAAATTGAAGCCATCTTTTTGGGACACAACAAGCCCGTGTATGCCCACCACCTGCTGGAACGCGATGTACACATCACCATTTTTGAAGTCCCCGAGAATAGTTTGTGGGCTGGGCTGTCGCTGAAAGAATTGCATTTCCGCACCCTCTTTGGTGTTCACATCAGTAGTGTCATTCGTGGGAAGCGACGCATCAATATTCCAGATGGCAACACCTTGCTTTTCCCTTGTGACAAATTGGAAGTTGTAGGCACGGACGAACAGCTCAAAGCCTTCAGCCATACCCTCGCAGAAGCTGTGGACGAAGGGGACACGCAGATTGAGAAAAGAGAGATGCAGCTGGAGCAATATGTGGTTGGTCACGACAGCCCGTTGCTCGACAAGACATTGCCAGAGAGCGGTCTGCGTGAACGGTTCAACTGCATGGTAGTGGGCGTGGAGGAGAATGAAGAATCGCTAACCATCATAGACCCTGCTCGCCGTTTCCGCCTCGGGGATATTCTTTGGATAGTGGGCGAAAAATCTGCACTACGCGCGTTGCGAAGTCACAAGGCGGAGAAGCGCAACGATGCGCAGTCTGATAATAATCCAAAGCCCATAGCTGTCGTAGCTGGCACAGAAGGGGTTGTGCAGACTGGGAATAGCGGCGTAACAGGTGCTGGGGCAACCAACGCCAAGGGATAAGAAGAAGAGGGGGAGGCTCTGCGCTTCGACGGCAAACATCTTGCTCCGAAAGGCAACGACTCTCGCCCCCTTTTTGTATCTTTGCACCACAGTATATACCTCTGCGTGTGCTTTTGCATGCGCTTCGCATATTGACAAACAAGATTAAATGGAATATTCATTCTCATCCATCGAAAAGAAATGGCGTCAGCAGTGGGCTGAGCAGAAGACTTATCACGTTGAAGTGGACGAAACAAAGCCCAAGTTCTACGTCCTCTCGATGTTTCCCTATCCCAGCGGGGCAGGTTTGCACGTTGGACATCCGCTGGGCTATATAGCTGGTGACATCTATGCGCGCTACAAGCGTCTAAAAGGGTTCAACGTGTTGCACCCAATGGGCTATGACGCCTACGGATTGCCTGCTGAACAATATGCTATACAGACGGGACAACATCCTGCCATTACCACCGAGCAAAACGTGGCACGCTACCGCGAGCAACTCGATGTGATTGGCTTTTCTTTTGATTGGGACAGAGAAGTGCGTACCTGCGATGCCAGCTATTACCACTGGACGCAATGGGCGTTCCAACGTATGTTCCAGAGTTATTACAACAACGACACGCAACGCGCCGAAGCCATTACGGAACTCGTAGCCCGCTTTGAAAAGCAAGGCACTGCGGGGCTTAACGTGGCACAAAGCGAAGAACTCACTTTCACTGCCGAGGAATGGCAGGCGAAGAGTAGCGTGGAGAAGCAACAAACCTTGATGAACTATCGTTTGGCATATCTTGGCGAAACGATGGTGAACTGGTGCGCTG
>JBHAFO010000160.1:0-3639 GCA_041856145.1 Alloprevotella sp. | reverse complement strand
GTGATAATAATTGCACTGTCCGTGCTGGTTTGAACCAAGCCGAAAACACCTCTATACATCAGTATTCCGGGCACCATTGGTATAACACTGGGGATTGTAATCACGTGGTTGGGAGTGTGAACAACGTGTACTAATCGCACAGCCATTAGTGAAGCGAGCGTTGCACCCGCCAGAGAACCGATCACCAAGCCGAGGTCGAGGTCGAAAGCTAAGAAGTTGCGGACACACATTGCCGTCACGCCACAAAGGGCTACGATGGGAAGTACACGGCGAGGAACGTTGAAAATCATACCAAAGCCCATAGCCGAAATGGCAGTCGTAACCACGTAGACCCAGTAGGGGTGATCGGGCTTTGTGCTTACGGTGGTTAGAAAATCAGTCACCCCACAAACCTGCACAGCCAATACGATTCCGAAGGTCATGGATGCCACCTGTACAATTGCCAATGCCATGCGTGCAATGCCCATGGTCGGGAAATGGTCGAGCATATCGTCGAGGAAATTGATCAAAGCCACTCCTGGCACGAGGAAGAGGGCGCAGGAAAGGAAGGGGTGGTAGGGCGTGGTCGTCAGACCCTCGAAGAGAAAACTCATTGCCCATGCCGTCAGTGTAGCCACAAAGGCTGACAAGGCTGTGAGCATATAGAAGTTGAACCGCTCGCGGAGCATCATTGCCCGAACGCTAAAGCCTACAAGTCCGGCAATCGTAGCAGGAATGAACGACATCCAGTCACCGCCAAAACAAACACTGAATCCTCCACAACCTAATGCCGCCCCGAGGGTCACCATCCAAAGGGGAAAATCCGATTTCATGTTGCGGATGCGCTCCAGCTCACGGGCAAACATGGTCATGGTGTAGTCCTTTTGAATGGCACGCCACGAGAGTTTGCTAATCGCGGAGAGGGCTTTCATGTTAATCGTGTACTTGTCGGTTTGTGCTGTCTTACTGAAGCTGTGGGCAGCATCGCTGTAATTGACACTGATACTGCCATAAAGTACATCGATATGCAGGTGCTGGTCGTCCAATCCGAGGAAAGCGCCAATCCGTCGCATATTCCGCACAATGCGGTTGGTGTCTGCCGCACTTTCGAGAAGTACGATCCCAGCCCGCAGGAGGAGGTCTATTTTTCGGAGAAGGCGTTGCTCGTTTCCGCTGTTACTATCGTTCTGCATAAATCATTAGTTGATGGGTTCCATGGAAGCGAAATCTGCTTCGATACGCGCTTCCTCCTGTTCCTCTGCCGTGAGCTTCGTGAAGTCTTTGGGAGGATCTTTGCGTCTTGCGTAACGACTCACGGAGAGCATCATACCGAACATCATTGACGTGGCAAGCATCGACGAACCGCCACGACTAATGAGCGGTAAATTTTGTCCAGTGATAGGAATAATTCCCGTTGCCACTGACACATTGATCAAAGCCTGCAAAACGATCAAAGTACCGAGTCCAATAATGAGATACTTCGGGAAAGGGTTTATACATCGGCGGGAGATGCGTATGCAGGAGTAGAACATCCAAAGATAGAGAGCTACCACAATGCTTCCGCCCAGCAGTCCGAATTCCTCCACGATGATGGCAAAGATAAAATCGGAGTAGGCTTGTGAAAGATAGTCCCGCTGAACAGAGTTGCCCGGCCCTTTGCCGAAGAAACCAGAGGTGGCAATCGCAATTTTTGCATGCGACTCCTGCCCATCGCGGTCGAGGTCTACGAGATCGGGGCGATTCTGTTCGATGGGCGAAGCCTCTGTGTTGCCAAAACGTTCAATACGCGCCATCCAAGTGCTCGAACGATCGGGGCCACAACCCAGCAAGCTGTTGCAAGCGATGAAGATGACTGCTATCACGATGAGGGTTCCCAAAATTTTTCCAAGCCATTTCCAAGGCACTTCGGACACGGCAAGCATCACACCCACCGTAGCCCCAACGAGCACGGCGGTCGAGAAGTTTTCCAGCAAGATGAAGAAGCAAATAGCTCCTACGAACAAAAACATTGTGCCCAGCACAATCTTACGTGCTGCCTTGCCTTTCTTGTTGGAAAAAGTGGTGAGCAAAGCTGCCACACCAGTGATGAGAAAAGGCTTGACAAACTCTGACGTTTGAAAATTAAAGCCTGCAATCGAAATCCAGCGCGAACTTCCATTGACTTCATCGCCTAAGAGCCACGTTAGGAAAAGTCCAAGGGCACTGAGGGCGAGTCCTACAAGTCCGAGGGGGCGGAAACGGCGCACCTGACAGTTGGTCAAAACAATGATGATTGCTAAGCCAACAAAGATGAAAGTGCCTTGCGAGAGAAGGGGCATCATATAATTGCCCGACTTGAAGCTCAGAGAACTGCCCGCACTGAACACTTCGATCAGTGAGATACTCACCAAAAGGAAGTAGATGCTCCAGAGCGTGCGGTCGCCCCTTAGGACGTTGGTAATATGCTTTGCCATTTTGAGAACTGGAATTGGTGGTGTTTTCTCGCGAGGGCGAGTTAGCCTTGACGCACGAGGGTTTTGAATTGCTCGCCTCGGTCTTCCATATTTCGGAAAAGGTCGAAAGATGCACAGCAGGGGCTGAGCAATACTGTGTCGCCTGCTTGTGCCAACTCCCGACAGGCTTTTACGCAGTCAGCCATCGAATGCGTATCGGCTGTGGGCAATTCGAGGTGGTCGAAAGAGGCGTGAAGTTTCGTGTTGTCAGCGCCAAGATAAACCAAGGCACGGCATTTCGCCTTCACCAAGTCGTAGAGTGGTGCATAGTCATTGCCTTTATCTTTTCCGCCAACAATGAGAATGGTTGGCGTAGTCATCGCTTCGAGGGCGCAGTAGGTAGCATCGACATTCGTTGCCTTGGAGTCGTTGATGTAATAAACGCCTCCGAATTGTCCAACCTTCTCCAGGCGGTGTTCCACTCCGGGAAAGTCCATCAATGCGCTGCGCAGTGCCTCGTGCGAGACCCCAGCTTTCAGAGTAGCAAGGGCAGCACTCATACAATTTCGGAGGTTGTGTTTGCCCGAGAGGGATAGGTCGGCAATGGCGATGTGGAATGGTTCGGGCGTGCGGACAACCATTTCGGTGGCTGTGCAATAGGCAGCCACGTTTTCATTCTCCGTATCGGCAAAAGGCAAGACCTGCTGATTGCCCACATGAGAGGCTATTTCCGTAGGGATATATTCATCGCCCTGCCAATAGATGAAGCTATCTTCGGCGGTTTGGTTGCGGGTGATGCGCATTTTGGAATGCACGTAGCGTTGCATCTCAAAGTTGTAGCGGTCAAGATGGTCGGGGGTAATGTTAAGTAGCACTGCCACTTCCGCACGAAACTTGAACATATCGTCGAGCTGGAACGATGAGAGTTCGAGGACATACCAATCTTTGTCGCCTTCACTCACCTGCAAAGCCATACTACGCCCGATGTTTCCAGCTAATCCAACGTTGAAACCTGCCCGTTCAAGGATATGATAAATGAGCGAGGTCGTTGTGGTTTTGCCGTTTGAACCCGTGATACAAATTTTGCGGGCGGAGGTGTAGCGTCCTGCAAACTCAATTTCGCTGATCACCTCGATGCCCCGTTCTCTCACTTGGCGCACCATCGGGGCTTCGTCGGGGATGCCGGGGCTTTTAATCACCAAGTCGGCAGAGAGGATACGCTCCGCAG
>JBHAFO010000159.1:0-3831 GCA_041856145.1 Alloprevotella sp. | reverse complement strand
ATGTTCGCTCAAGCCCTGCTCGGCATCAAAGGCGAAGAGGGTGATGTTACCAGCATCGTTCTTCGTGAGCTGTGCACTAACGATACTACCTTCGGCATACGCCACCAAATCGGCTGCCACGAATACCATGTCATGTTTTACTGTACCTGCCATAATGCTTTGTTCTTTAAGTAATAATTATATATGCAAAGGTCGGAGTTTCGGGAAAGCCTCGTCGTAACCTTTGTTACGCCAACCCAAAAACTTTGTTCTTTGATTAAAAAATACCCAAAAGTGGGTATTGCCACGCCCATAGTATCTCCGTAATTTTGCACACAGAAATTAAAGATTTTCTACAGCGGGAGTCTCAACCCTCGCCCTGGGAAACACAATATCAATCTATCCAAACAATTATGATTAGCAAGAGTTTTGTTTTTGCAACAGCCCTCGTTTGTTCTGTGAGTGCAATGGCACAAAAAACTGACGCCATGCTTTTTGGCGAAGTGAAGAGTAAGGATACCGGCGATCACCTCCCTTATGCCACCATCCGTGTGAAAGGCACACAGATTGTGGTGCGCTGTGACGAAACGGGTCACTTCACACTTAACAACTTGCCTCTTGGCAAGCAAACCCTCGTAGCTTCGATTGTGGGACATAAGGCGCAGGAAATCGAAGTCAATCTCGAAGCGGGCAAAATGGCAAAGGCATTCTTTACACTCGACACTGATGCGATGAATGTGGAGCAGGTTGTGGTCACTGGCACACGCACTTCTCACTTCGTGAAGAATGTGCCTATCCGCACGGAGGTACTCACGGCGGAAGCAGTGGAGAAGAAAAATGCGCAGAACATCTATGAGGCTCTCGAGGGCACGCCTGGTGTGCGTGTTGAACAGCAGTGCCAGTCGTGCAACTTCTCCATGGTGCGTATGCAGGGATTGGGTGCAGAGCACACGCAAATACTGATTGACGGACAGCCCATCTACTCTGGTTTGGCGGCTGTATATGGTTTGCAACAACTCGGAACGAACGACGTAGATCGTCTGGAGATTGTAAAAGGTTCTGGCTCCGCATTCTATGGCAGCAGTGCCGTTGCGGGTGCAATCAACATCATTTCAAAAGAGCCCACCTTCACACCTTCCATCACAGGCGATGTGCAATTTGGCAATTGGGGATACCGCAGTTATAAGGGCGCAGGCTCTATGCGTAAGAACAACATCGGTGTGAATGTCTTTGCGCAGCGCACTGAGATGGACGCCCTCGATGCCACGCAAGACGGAAAGACACGCAAGGAGGTAAAGAACAAGGACGGCATTTCAGACCGTGTATATTCTCGACAAACAAACCTCGGTTTCGGTGTCTATTTCTTCAATCCTTTTGCGCAGAATGACAAGCTCGTCATCCGTGGTCGTGCGATTGACGAAGACCGAAAGGGCGGACAAATGACGGACGATCTCTATCTCAATCCTTTCAGCGAGGGAACAGAGAATATCACGACCAACCGCTTGAGCACCGACCTTGCATATACTCTTCCTTTTGGAAAGCGTTCAGAACTGAATGTGAGCATGGCTTATGTGTACCACCGTCGCAACGCCACGAACGACACCTTCCTGATGAGTTACAAGGATTCGCATAACGGCGATAATCCAGCCGTAGAAATTATGCGCCCTTACCTTGCAAAGGAAAATTCTTTCACTCCCTCGGTGACACTGACTACGGGTACAGGCAATCACACCCTGCTCTTTGGCGCACAAGGTTACATGACACGTTTGCGAGAAACGGGTTTGTATTGTGTCGATGATGCCACCAGCACTTACTACGGGCAAGCCTACACTTCTTTGGGTAAGAAGCACGCCACAGAATTTGGCTTCTTCGTGCAAGACGAATGGAACGTGTTGCCCAACTTCACCGTTGTGCCTGGCGTGCGATTGGACACGCACTCTTCAGGCGAGGAATACGCTTCCAGCCAAACAGTCTTCGATGGCACATTCCCAAAGACAGAGTTTTCTGCCACTGTGCTCAACCCTCGTTTGGCTTTGAAATATGAAGTGAACTCTGCTCTCGTGTTCCGTGCCAACGTAGGAACAGGCTTCCGTGCGCCTTACGGCTTCTCCGAAGACCTCCACCTCTGTAGCGGCTCGCCCCGTGTGTGGAAATCTTCAGGCTTGAAAGGAGAAAAGTCTTTGAGCTTTAACCTTTCTGCGGACTACTACGGTGCGAACTTCCAGCTCTCAGCCAACATTTTCCGCACCAACTTGAAGAACAAGATTGAGTTCGGCTCAGCTTCTGATGAGGTGAAACGTTTGGGCTACACGTATCAATGGGAAAATGTAGACGATGCTTATGTACAAGGCATTGAACTTGGCGCAAAATACAACCCTATCCGCCAGTTGCAGTTCGGAATGAACTGGACATTCAACAAGGGACGTTACGACAATGTGCGTGGCGACTGGGAAGGAACGTCTTATGCCGAAGATAGCAAGCACATCTCTCGTTTCCCAAAGATGACTGGCGATTTCACTGTAGACTATACACCTGGCACTTGGACTTTCTCTCTCTCTTCTTCCCTCCAAGGCCGTATGTTCATCGACTATATGGCAGAGAACGAAGCCGACCGCAAGATTAAAAAGACCAATACCTTTGCGCTCTTTAACCTGCGTGTTGCCAAACAGATTGGCGCATTCACGCTCTACGCTGGCGGTAAAAACATTTTCAGCTATATACAGGACGAACGCCACACAGACGATGCCGCATTTATGTATGCCCCTGTTTACGGTGCAACATGGTATGGCGGTGTGAGCGTGAAGTTCTAAGAAGACAGGCGCAAGCCTCCAGCTTCAACCTCCTTTCCTCTCAGCCCAACGGAGAGAGCCAAGCGAAGCACTCGCAAAGCCCCTCCCATGACGAGAAAAGGTTTATAGAAAACGACGACTTATACTATGATGGGCATGTGCGCAGGGCAGAAAATTGCTCTGCGCACACTTTTCTTTTCCTCTCTCCTCTATTTCCTACAAACATTTTGCGCCAAATCTTTGGTCGCTCCTCCTCAAATTCTTATCTTTGCAACCGCAAACCACAACATACAAGGAAAGGTGCTCGAGTGGTTGAAGAGGCACGCCTGGAAAGCGTGTAAACGTCAAAAGCGTTTCGGGGGTTCGAATCCCCCTCTTTCCGCAAGAAACAATTACAGTTGTTAAACACAAACTCTGGTCTTTAGGATGCAAATCTTGAAGACCAGAGTTTTTTGGAGGTGGCTATTGGTGGGGCGTTAAGGGTACAACATTTTTATTGCTGAGAAGATGGAGATTTCCGAGTGGAGCTAAAATTTTGCTCCAGCATTCAAAATAGGAGAAACGAGGCTTGCTCCAAGAAAGAGAAGAATAACGCAGCGAAAATGGCTCTTCCCTAATTGACTTCACTTCTACTGCTCTGAAAACTACTCATCCAAGCATTCTTTCTGAACGGAGCATCTTGCACAAAGCCGCCTCTTCTCTAAACATTCCTACAACGTCTGCGCAAAAGAAAATCCTTGTATGCAATAGATTGGTCTACGCATACAAGGATTTATAGGGTTAGGCTTATATACACTTCCTGCGCTATCGGCGGGACAGCCACAGCCTATGGAGGAGTAAATAGGCAAGCGGTCTTACTACTTAGATAGTAAGACCGCTTGTATTTATATATATAAATATTATGCACCAGGGCGTTCAATGTAAGCGAGGACGTCGCCCTTTTGAACGTGTGCACCTTGTTTTGCAGCAATCTCAACGAGTTTGCCACCCAAAGCAGCTGGGATTTGAGCAATCTGACCGAAGCCGTTTTCGATGTAGCAGAAGAAATCGCCCTCTGCATACT